>JBOGTX010000852.1:0-4351 GCA_050695695.1 Chloroflexota bacterium | reverse complement strand
AGCGCGTTCAGTATCCCGCCTGCTTATCCACGACGTTGCGCAGCGGCTGACCCGCCAGGTAGCGCTTGAGGTTGTCGACGAAGATGTTGACGCCGCGCTGGCGCGTCATCGGGGTCGTCGCGCCATTGTGGGGCGTGACAATCGTGTTGCGGGCGGTCCAGAACGGGCTGTCGGCCGGCAACGGCTCCTGGCCATGGACGTCGAGGCCGGCCCCGGCGATCCAGCCTTCGTTCAGCGCGCGCAAGAGCGCGGCGTCGTCCGCGATGCCGCCCCGCGAGAAGCAAACGTAATAGGCGGATGGCTTCATCGCCCGAAACTCGGTCTCGCCGAACATGCCGAGCGTTTCTGGCGTTCGCGGCGCGGTGACCACGACGAAGTCGGCCTGGCCGAGAAACTCGCGGAGGCGCTCGCGCGGGAACATCTGGTCGACGTTTGACGTCGGCTGGTCGTTGCGGCGAACACCGATCACCCGCATGTGGAACGCTTTAGCCTTCAGCGCGAGATCCTGCCCGGAGTTCCCGAGACCGACGATCCCGCAGGTCAGACCGTTCAGCTCGGCGTGGACGTGGCGCGCCCAGCGATGCTCGGCCTGGGCCTGGATCCACTGCAGCGCGTCGCGGTTCAGCATCAGCATGAGCATCATCGCGTGCTCGGCCAGCGGGATCGCGCCGTTCCCCTTGCAACAGGTCAGGGTGACCGGGCTCTCGATCATCTCCGGAAAAAGCGCCTCGTCCGGCCCTGCCGCCCAGCTCTGGACCCACTTCAAGCGCCTGGCGCGGGCCAGGCCGGTGGGGGTGATGCGCCCCGCGATCACCTCGACGTCCTCGACCCGCTCCTCCAGGTCGGCCTGCCTGGCAAAGTAGCGGCAGGTCGCGCCCGGCGCGGCCGATCGGATCTGCGCCAACTGGCCGTCGTTCACGTCGCCGGTCACGTAAATCGTCAGTAAGCCTTGATTCCGCGTGTCGGACACGTTATCTCTCCTCATTTTCGAGCACGATCAGGTCGAACAGCGCCAGGCGGGGCAATACGAAAGAGACGCGACCGTCGGAGACGCTCGTCGGTAGCGCCTCGCTTAACGCCAGCGAGGTCGCCCGGGTCGCTTTCGCGTTGCCGCCAAGCTCGATGCGAAGGTCACGAATCTCCAATGGTTCGTGAAACGAGCGCTCCTGGTGGCCAGAATAGTTAATCAGATGAACCAGCGTTCGTCCAGCTTCGGGCTGCTCCCCGACGACGACCTCCACCTGGGGCGGCGCGCTGGTGACGACCTGGCGGCCACCCGCCGAAACCCGCGCGACCGCATTCACCAGGATCGCCCGGTGCTCCGGTAAGCTCAGATCGAAGAACAGGGCGCCGATCGGCCAGGGGAGATACGCCGTCTTTCCCCGACCGTACGAATACCAGAGTAGGCCTGGGAAATCGGTCTCGATCTCCCAGTACGTCTTCTCCGGCGGCCCGTAGCGCGACGGAGGAATCAGGCCGAACGACGGGACCGCCTCCGGCCGAGCCTCGACGTAGAGAAACGCGCGGTCGAGCGCGACGAACGACGTATCGTCAGATCCCGGAAGATCCTCCGGGCGGGTGACCTTGAGGTAGCCTGAACGCATCGCACCGGGTCCCTCGCGCCGGGCGACGACCCGGCTGGCGCCGAGCGCGCGAAGCCCCAGGTCGGCGCGCGGACTTCCGTCGGCATCGAAGCCCGCGGAGTCGTAGGTCGCCACCAACCCGCCGCCGTGCTCGACGTACCGGTCCAGGGTCGCGAGCTGACCCTCGTCGAGCGCGGCGACGTTCGGAAGCACCAGCGCGTCGTAACGGGCCAGGCGCCCGGCCTGCTCGGCCAAGACCAGGCAGTCGTCCGGCAAGATATCGAACGGGACGTGCCCCTCGACCAGCGCGCGGAAGACGCCGCGGCGCTCCTTTTGAACCTTCGCCACGCCATCGGCCCGACCGTAGCGCTCCTCGCTGCGCGCCGAGCTGACGATCGCCACCTTTGCCGCCGAGCGTAGCCCGGCGTAGTATTCGGCGTGATCGCGGTGAAAGCGCAGCAACTTGCCGACGATCCCGAAGTTTTTGCGGTCCGGCTGGTCCGGCGTGCCGAGAACGTAGGCCCAGGGATTCGCCCCCTGCGAAAGGGTTTGGGCAAGGTGCAGCCCGACAAGCCCGGGCTGCTCCGCCGAGAAGCGATACGGCAAGTCCAAGAACATAACGGAGTTGACGGTGACCGGCTTGTCCGGGTGCGCTGTCCGCGACTCGCGCGCGACTTCACCGGCCCAGTATACCCAGAGCGGCAGCGGGCGATCGACCGCATTGTTCACCTCGTGCATGATCACGTCGGGATTCTGGCGCAGAATCAGGCAGACCTCCGGATTGCGCTCCTTGATGGAGGCACGCACTCGACCGGCCAGATCATCAAGGGTCTCGCGGGTATACTCCCGCCAGCGTGGATAGGCTGGATTGTTCCAGTCTTCCTCCTTCGGCAGGTTCAGGCCAAAGCGCTCCTCGAAGCGTCGACGGCAATGAATGCACTGACAGATGCCGTGGTAGGTACCGGAATAGTCACGCAACGAAAAGTTGAACCAGTTGAAGAAGAAGCCATCGACCGGGTAGCGCTCGAGTACCTCGCCGATGATCTGGAACGCCTTTTCCTGATAATATGGCCCGCTCGGACAGGTGCTGTAGAGACCATTGTAAATCTGGTGCTGTCCACGGGCGCTGACGAAGCACCAGTCGGGGTGCGCCTCGTAGACGTCCTGGTGAACTTTTGAGAAGTCGGCGCGGGAGATCAGGCGAATGTCGTGTGCGTGCGCCTCGGCAACGGCGTCGCCAATCAAGTCACCACCCGGCCGTTGTTTTAACCAGGGACTGGGATGCTGGAAGGGCAGCTTCGACGGGTAGAAGGAGACGATCCCGGCGGTGTTCAGGAGCCAGGCATTGGCGCCGAGCTCGACGATGCGTCCGACGACCTGCCGCGCGTCGAGGGTGGCGTCGATCTCGCGCAAATTCGTTTGGAAGGTTCGGTAGGGGCGTTCCCACCAGTGCGGTTCCTGGGGCATCTGGGACCTCCACTCTGATTGTTGAGGCACGGTGGACTTAACCTTGACCTGGGCGAAAGCATCACGATTCCGTACGCTCAGGTTCAAACCTCGGTGTGAACGACGGCGTCCGCGTCCGGTCTCGCCGGCCGGTCGGCCGGCGGGACCTCCGGATCTGATGATTGGCGCACTTCCAGGCTCCACGGAACGGTCACCTGCATGATCCCCTGGGCAATGCCGGTGATCGTATCGAGCAGCAGGTCAGCCGAGGCCTTTCCGAAGCTCCGTCCCGGCGTGCTAATCGTGGTCAAGGCAGGATACATCGTCGTCGAAAACGACGTATCGCCGTATCCAGCGACGGCAACGTCGCGTCCCGGCTCGAGCCCCAGGTCACGGAGGGCTCGATAGACCCCGACCGCCATGTAATCGTTGCCGGCGAAAAACGCGGTCGGCGAGTCGGGAATCGCCAGCAAGACTCGCGCTCCGTCGTGCCCCGCTTCATCCATTGGATATCTACCCCGGTAAATCAGGGCGTCATCTAGCTCAAGCCCCAACCGCGCGTGCGCGAGCTCAAAGCCGCGGCGCCGCTCGTCCCAGACGCCAACTTCGGCCGGTCCAAGCAAGAGGCCAACCCGGCGATGCCCGAGGCTCAACAGGTGGGCGGTTAGCGCCTCCGCGCCGGCCACATCGTCGGAGTAGACGCAGTTAGCCCGACCCACCGGAACCCGCCGCTTGACCACGACGTAGGGCAACCCGGTCCCGTCAAGTGCTTTCAGCATATCCTCGGTGAATTCATGGGCGATGCGGACCAACAACCCGTTGAGCTGGCAAATACTCGGGTTCGCGAGCGCCATGGTGAGGTCATCGCCATCCGACAGAGGAATCGGATGAACCAGGGCACCGCGCCGGCTGGCCACCTCGGCCGCTCCACGCACCAGATCGCCAAAGCTCGTATCGTTGCGGTGGCCAAACGTGCGCTCGCTCATGCCGCCGAAGAGCAGGCCAATCGCCAGCCCTCGCTTGGACACGTTGGCCCTCACGAACGTGCCCCGGCCCGGCTCGCGGCGAATCATCCCTTCCACCTCGAGCTCGCCTAACGCCTGCCGGACGGTGATGCGGCTGACGCCATACTGACGACACAAGGTCGGCTCCGACGCGACAGCCGCTCCGGCTGCCAACTCCCCGCTCATGATCTGTCGCTGCACGATGTTCTTCAGTTGAACGTACAGCGGAACAAAGCTCCGCCGGTCGACCTTCAACGTCACGCTCCCATCCACCAGCCGGTTGTTATAACAATCATCTAGCTTTACCCATCATCCTAG
>JBOGTX010000851.1:0-2443 GCA_050695695.1 Chloroflexota bacterium | reverse complement strand
GACCACGACTCCAACTGGGTGCTCCAAGACGTACCGCTGTAAGTGGAACGCGGCCTCCGACACGATTCCGCCGTGTTCCAACCCGGTTGGCGCCATCTCCTTTAATTCTCCCGCGACAACCTCGCATCGCGCGCCGGTCTTCGCGTGGAGAGCCAGCGCATCTTCCGCGGTCGCGGACCGAGTTTCGATCGCCATGTCGGGTTTCCTCCCCATCACGAAAAGTCCGACGGTACCGACTCCGTTCGTCGCACGAAGACCGCGTCCAAGCAGATTGTATTCCGGCCGGCATGCCCGGTCAAACGGGGCGCTACTCGGCACGTAATCTGCGACCGCTGCCAGGTTGGCACGCGCCGGCCCCACGCTGGGCGTTTGCCAGGCGAAGGAGGTTCCGCGATGGCGAATCAGCGGCCGCCGACGCCGGTGGCGACGGTGCTCGAGTCGGGCAACCTCGCGTTCTTCTATCGACCATGCCCCGGGGTCGCCCACCCTCGAAGCTCCGATCAGATCGAGCACGTGTCCGTCGCGATGTTTCCGGACGACCAGATCCACCACCAGAACCGTCTGCTCACTCTGGCTCAGGGGTACTTTCCACCGGTCATCGTCGGGCAAGATTTGCCGGAAGAGCGCGGCCGGGGGTATATCCCGAGCGTCAGCCACGATCCGCTAGCGGTGATCGCGGCGCTGATCGACCTCGGTCAGTCCTCGGTCGAGTCTTCAACCGCGAGAGCCCAGTCGTGCGTCCGGGCCGCCGGCGACGGCCGATACCTCCTGCTGCACCAGACCGATCGCACCTATCTCGCCTACGTGCTACGCCAGCCAGCGCCGCTCGGGCCCGCCCAGCAGACCCTGATGCTGGACGCCGAAGCGAGCTTCGAGGTGCGAATCGTCGAGCCGGCCGTGCCGTCCGAGCTGCCGATCGAAGGGATTCCTTCCTACTCTCCTGACCTGTCTGAGAGATTCGACGGTCACCTGTCGATTCCGGCCAATCCGACCGACTATCTCGATTGCCGCTGGACCCGGGTCTTCCTCGTGTCGGCGGTGACGAATCTCACGGCCGAGTTTGGCGTCGCGCCGAACCCGGCGACGCAGAATGACCCGTGGCAACGGGCATTCCTGGCCCTACGAGACAGCGCGCGCCACCTCCAGGCAGCCTGCCAGGTGGACGTGCTGGCGCCGCTGACGGATGGAAAGCTGGTCTAGCGCGTGGTCTCGAGAATCACCCGCGGAGCGAGCGCCGGATCGAACTCGGCGAGGCGAGATGGCCCGAGCGCGATGAGAGCGGCGCGGGCCCGGCCGGCCGACTCGATCAGCGCGTCCACGTCCACGCCCTGGCAGACTGGACGAAACCACTCGAGAAGGCGCATACCAGTGTCGAGCTTCGCGATCGCGCCGCGGTAGTTCTGACGCCGGGTGAGGTGGTACAGGCCCACCCCGATCAGTAAGATGCCTTGATAGAGATAGCGGACGTCGTCGGTCTCGGCGCGCCAGAGGATTTCGAGCGTCTCGTGCTGCTCGAAGTATTCGCCGCGGTTGAGCTGGTCGATGCCGTCGCGGAGGAGGGGGGGCGGCGGAAGCTGACCGCGCTCGGTGTGGAAAGGGCCAGCGAGCGAGCGTTGGGTCATCGTCGGGGTGTTCCCTTGAGCTGAAGGGCGGCCGCCCGGCCCAGGAAGCCTTCCAGCTCCGACCGAAGCAAGAGAATCGGATTCTTCATCCCGCCGATCGTTTCGGCAAGGAAGGGATCGCTCGGGGTCGACGGCTCGAGCGCCGACGCTGGGAGGATCTCCGGTCGCAGCTCGATGCCGCGCGCCGTCAGCTCGGCGCGCAGCTTCTCCAGATCGGTCGGGGCGACGAGCGCCAAACCGGGCAGCGGGATCGCGCGGACCAGCGGGCCGATCGACGGGATTGCCTGGAGGATATTCCAGGTGAGCGCCGGGGTGGGCAGGCTGGCCGCGACCAGCGGCTCGAAGACGAGGGGAGCGGCCGAGCCACTCCAGCCGGTGACGCGGACGTGGAGGTCGACCGGCAACGGCGCTCCGGACGCCCGGGTCAGGAACGCGATAATTTCCGGTCCCTTCCAGCCATCGCGGACGGCCCGCGCGATCGAATCACGGGTGATTCGATACGCGAATCGCTTCCGCGCGGACGGAAACGGCTCCGCGAATCCCTCCAGTCGATACAGCAGATAGGGCTCCGCTTGATCTGCCGCTAGCTCGACGACGTCGGGATCGCTTGCCTGCACGACGGCGGTGGGCGGCTCGCGGTAGTCGATCGCGGTGATTGGACCGCCGCCACTGGCCAGCGCGGCGATCAGGCGGTCGGCATCCTTCTGGGCGACCAGCACGCTGGTCGGGCCGAGCCGTCGCCCGAGCAGCGGGGAGACCGTGGGATCGCGGAGCCAGCCCTCGAGCTGGGTCGGGTCATCGGCTTCCAGCAGGCTTGCCTG
>JBOGTX010000850.1:0-2663 GCA_050695695.1 Chloroflexota bacterium | reverse complement strand
GTCGCGTAGCTGATCACCGCGGGCTGGAGCGCGGCCGCGGCCGCCCGGCCAGCCTCGGTGACGGTAGCGGTCAATCGTTCGATGTAGCCGGGGATCAGATCGCCACCGGGGAGGGGGATCCGGTCGGGGCGAAACAACCCACCGGAGTGCGTGTGCGAACAGGTGATCACGACGTCTTGCGACGGGACTCCGGTGGTCTCGCTCAAGGCGCGCGCCAGGTTATCGCGCCAATCCTGCTCGAAGGTGACCAGATCGAGGTGAGCGCGCACCATGCCGCGCCCGCTCGGTTCGAGCGGGGCAAAGACCATCACATCGGCCACCTGCGGGCGATGGACCCCGGTGGCCTGGTGGTGGCGAGCCGCGCCCCACATGCGATGGTAGATGCCCACCGGAGGCGTGATGTCGACCCGGGCGGCGCCGAAGCGCACCCGCGAGGTCGGGGTTTTGACGGTTGTCGTTCCCATGGGCCCTCCTGTGCTGCGATTAATGAAGCGTTCCGAATTCGGCATGCCGAGAGCATCTACGAGCCGAAGCAATTGGTCACTGTCGGTTCGCGATGGCGATCGAGCCCCGGGTCAGAACACTTCTGGGTAGGTGGTGGTATGGCCGCCGTCGACCGCCAGAACCTGCGCAGAAACGAACGACGCCTCGTCGGACGCCAGGAACAGGGCGGCCTGGGCAATGTCGAGCGCCCGGGCGGTTCGGCCCAGTGGCTGGCGCCGATCGGGTTGGCCCTGCCCCATGATGCCGGGGCAGATGACGTTGGAGCGGATGCCTTGCGGACCGAAGCGAGTTGCGATGACGCGGCTGAAGCCGAACAGGCCGGCCTTCGCCCCGCTGTAGACCGCCAGCCCGGGGCACCCCATCAGCCCGTTGGTCGAGGCGATGTGGACGATCGAGCCGCCACCGGCCTTGATCATCTCGGGGATGGCGAGCTGGCAGCAAAGGTGGACGGTTTTCAGATTCAGGTCGATGACCCGTTGCCAGAGCTCGTCGCTGACGTCGAGGAACTCGCGTTCGCCGAACGAGCCTCCGACGACGTTGACGAGAATGTCGATCTGGCCGAACTGCTCCCGCGCGGTCCGCGTAACGTTCTCGACATCGGCGCGATTGGTCACGTCGGCTCGGACGAAGATCGCGTCTCCGCCGGCCTCGCGGATCCGGTCTGCCGTCTGCTGGCCATCGGGCGAGATATCGACCACGACGACCCGCGCGCCTTCCTGGCCGAACAACTCGGAGATCGCGCGCCCCATCCCGGCACCCCGGCTGTTCGCGGCACCCCCGGTGACAATAGCGGTCCTGGTCGCTAATCGCGTTCCCGGCATCCTCTTCTCCTTTGAGATCGTTATTCCGTATGATGATAAACTGACGGCTCGCCGCCAATGCCAGTATACTCACCGTTAAGGGGCGGGGCACAATCACCAGGAGATCCGCGCCGATCTAGTCGATGCACCGGACCTGGGGCCGGCTCGGCCAACAATTCGGAGGAGGTTGCTCCCATGGTGACCCATCCGCGGATCGCGGACGTCAAGACATTTCTGGTCAACGCCGACACCGGCGGCCACGCCGAACGGCCGCGCGGGCGGAACTGGCTGTTCGTGAAGATCACGACCGACTCTGGCCTCTCCGGCGTTGGCGAAGGGGGCGGCTGGCCCGAGGTGGTCGAGAAAGGCATTCAGGAGCTCCGCCACTTCCTGGTCGGCGAGGATCCGTTCGCGACCGAGCGGCTCTGGCTGAAGATCTACGACCTGTTGCACGCCCACGGCCTGACCGGCGCGGTGCGGGGCGGCGTGCTCAGCGCGCTCGACATGGCGCTCTGGGATATCAAAGGCAAGGCGCTCGACGTTCCGGTCTACGAGCTGCTCGGCGGCAAGGTGTGGGACAAGCTGCGGGTGTACGGACACGCCAGCACGCCGGAGCAGGCGAAGCAGTTGACCGACCGCGGCTTCAGCGCGTTCAAGTGCGCGCCCCGGGTCGAGGTGGTCCGCGCGCTGCGGGAGACCGTTGGGCCAGGGATCGAGATCGGCGTCCACGGGCACGGTGAATTGAGCCCGGGCGCGGCGGTCGAGCTTGGCCAGGCCTGCGAGCGCTACGCCCCGGCCTTCTACGAGGAGCCGACCTCACCCGACGACATGGAGGCGCTCGCCCGGGTCGCGGCGAAGGTCAACATTCCGATCGCGATGGGCGAGCGTTTGTTCAGCAAGTGGAGCTTCCGCGACGTCCTCGACCGGAATATCGTCGACCTGATTCAGCCGGAGATCACCCGGATTGGCGGGATCCTCGAGCAGAAGAAGGTGGCGGCGCTGGCCGAGGCGCGCTCGGTCAAGGTCGCGCCGCACGATGGCTCGGCGGGACCGATCGCCGAGATGGCCAACATCCACCTCTGCGCGTCGATCCCGAACTTCCGCTTTCTCGAGCACCGGGCCGAGGACGTTCCCTGGCGGAGCACCGTGGCACTGGGGGTCATTTCCGACCGGGATGGCTACCTGGCGGTTCCCGACAAGCCCGGCCTCGGCATCGAGATCGACGAGGAGGAGTGTGCCAAGCATCCACCGCGCCCAACCGAGTCCTACCAGTACCGTCATCGCACGCCGGATCAGATCCAACAGGATCGCGCGTAGGGCCTGGCGTGCAGGCGACCTGGCAAACTTCGGGCACCAGTC
>JBOGTX010000849.1:0-4717 GCA_050695695.1 Chloroflexota bacterium | reverse complement strand
GGCCGCGCTTACGACCCGGCGCCGACCCGGAGTGTCGTCTCCCAGGCTTGCCCGGCGGCGAGCTGGAGAAGCCAGGAGAGCAGGAGCGACGAGCCCTGGTGGACGCGCTCGAAGCCGCCCTCGGAGCTCGAGATCGAGTCGATCGGCGACCACCAGGCGGTCGCTGGCTGCGCGAGCTCGATCGTCGTCTCGATCGCCAGGTACCGGTTGCCGGCGACGACCTGGCTGACGTCTTCGGCTTCCGCGTCGGCGTCGAAGCGCCGCTCAACGTTTTCGCGTCCAACCAAACGGCAGAACGCCGCTTCGTTTCCGCCCCCGCCGAGCAGGTTGAGATTGAGCTCGACGCCAAACGTCGTCGCCAGCGCCTGGCTCGAGCGATTCTCGACCCGATAGGCCGCGACGAAGCCGGGATCGTCGGCCGAGACGCGAACGTCCTTCGCGACGGTGACCGCCAGAAAGTCGGGACCGTTCCAGACGTGTCCGTCACGGGTCAAGTGAACGGCCACCCGTGATCCCGACTGCTCGGCGCTCGCCTGATACGAGGCGCCGACGAAGTCACCGTCCTCGCCGTACCTGGCGGAAGCGAAGGCGGCGCGGTCGGTTCCCGGGCGGAGAAAGTGATCGATCAGGCAGGCGCGGCGATACCAGTCGTAATCCAGCCGCTTCTCGAGCCCTTTCTCTTTCAGGCGCACCAGATCGTGGATGGTTTTGGTCTGTCCGGAATCGTCCGGTTCGTCGGCGACCTCGGCGGCGTGGCGGAGCGTGGCGTGGTACGCTTCTGGCCGCCGGGTCATCGTGCTAATCAGGTTGTGGGCAGGGCCGGCGAGATCCCATTCGAAGAGGGTTCCGCCGGACTCCGGGGCGAGATAATAGCTTGCCTGACCGGAGTCAACGAGAATCTCGTCGCGGCTGTCGCAGTCGAAGTCCAGCGTCTCGTGGGCGATCCAGGGATCCTGGCCGTGGGCTAATTGATGTGCACGGGCCTCGGCGCGGATCAGGTGGTGGAAGATGGCGGCGCGCACGTCGGTCATGTAGACGCCCCCGAACACGCCGTGCCAGTACGGGCAGTTGCACTGGCCCTGCCAGAGCTCGTCGAGGGCGATGGCATCGGCCTGGCCATCGCTCGCCCGGGTGGCGTGGACCTTGCGATGCACCCGGAGCATCTTCTTGTGCATCGTGTTGGCCTCGTCGTATTTGACGAGGAAGTTGCGCCAGAAGCCACCGCGTAAGAACCGGGTCACGTCGTCGCGGTGGGCGGCCGCCATTTCGTGGCTGACCCGATTGAACTCCTCCGAGGCCGCCGCGGGAAGCGCCCATTCCATCATCTCGGCGTAGGATGCCGTTGGCAGGTAAATCCGGCCGCGGGCCACCTGCTCGCGGGCGTATTCCCCGACCGGCCGAATCCGCAGCCAACCGGAGTTTTGCTCCAGGGCCGCGAAGAACTGGTCCATCCACCCCTGGGTCCAGCAATAATCGTAGGTGCCCGGCCAGACGCCGAACTTCTCGCCGTCGTCGCCCATGACCGCGACGTTCGAGGGGTCGTCGCTGGCCAGGTCGGTCAGCGCGGCCAGCACGTCCTCGACGCTGGACCAGGGAATGACGTACCGCAGGCGCTTGCTGGTCGCGAAAACCTTCAGCGTGTTTCCCTGATCCTCGGTGAGGAAATAGCCGTTCAACTGGTCATCGTTCAGGCCGCTCATCTTGAAGTGGGTGTCGTCGACGATCGTCCAATCGACGTTGGCCTCCTTCAGGCTCGTGGCGAGCTGAGGCTCCCAAACCCGCTCGGCGAGCCAGAGGCCGGTCGCGGTCGCGCCGAATTCGTCCCGTAGGACCCGGGTCAGCTTCTCGATTTGACCCCGGCGGTCGATCTCCGGGATCGACGGGAGAATCGGCTCGTCGTACCCGCCGGTCATCAGCTCGACCTGATCGCGGGCGACCAGCGTGGCAAGGCGGCGTGGGAACTCCGGACGATTCTCCCGGATCCAATCGAGCAGCGGGCCGGTGTAGTGCAGCGACACCCGGATGGCGGGATGACGCTCGAGGCACTCGAGCATGGGCAGATAGGAGTGCAGGTAGGCATCGGCGAAGACCCACGGGAAATTACCAACCGGCTGATGATTGTGGAAGGCAAGACAGAGATTCAACTGCTTCATCGCAGCACCTCCAGAGGAGTGGGACGGGGCCGCCACCGTCACGGCCTGGCGGGCCAAGGGCTTTATTATACTCCGTTCCGGTGGGTCACTCCGCCTCGAGCTCGCGGTAGGATCCGTCGAAGTACAGGAGTGGCATCGCGCCCACGCCGGTTCCGGCCTCGCGAACGTCGCCGACGACGATGGCGTGGTCGCCGCCACCGTGAATCGCCTCCACCCGGCAGTCGAACCAGACGAGACACTCCTCGAGCAGGGGATTGCCCGCCCCCGAGATCCGGTGCTTGACCCGCTCGAACCGAGCGCTGACCAGCGGAGCGCGACCGGCGAACTGCTCCGCCAGGAACTCCTGGGAGTCGGAAAGCACGTTCACCGCGAATCGGCCACTTGACCGGACCGCGGCGAGGGCATCGCCCTGACTCGCCAGGCAGACCAGGACGCGCGCCGGAGCGAGCGAGACGACGCCGAACGCCGACACGGTGATCCCACGAAAGTCCTGACCGGCGAGGTACGTGACGACGGTGACCGCCGAGGCGTCCAGCCGCCGCAACTGGCGCATCGTCTCGGCCGTCGGAGGGCCAGCGCCGCCCAGCGTCTGAAACGCCTGGCCGGCCATCAATCGGTCCGGCGCAGGGGCGCGACCGAAAACTGCTCGATCTGCTGGTCGTAAAGCGCGATCTGCCGAGCGGTCTCGGCGTCGTCCCAGCCGAGCTCGCGCGCCATCAGCGCCGCGACGGCGGGCGCGGCCGATCTCGCCTGATCAGGGTCCAGCAGCGCGACGTGGGTGCGTCGGGCCAACACGTCGCAGAGGGTACGGGCCATCTCATGGCGGGTGGCGAAGATGACCTCCGCCTTGACCGCGGCCTGGCCCGCCACGATCGGCTCGGCGAGCTCGGGGCTCTGGGCCGCGAGATTCGCGACGGTCTCCCAGTTCGCGCCGTAGGACCGCCAGAGGCGCTGCACCGATTCCGGGGTGAGCCAGGACGCCGACGCACCTTCCGGAGGGCGCACCCTCGCCCGGCGGCGGCGAATGAAGCGGCTGAAGCGCCGGCGCGGCCGCTCGGCGAATCCGCCAAGGGAAACCTCTCGGGTGCGCGACCGCAGCTTGCGGAGCAGGACTCCCTCGTCGCGCAGCCGCCGCACCACCAGGTCTACCACCTTGCGTCCCATCCGGCGGTAGGTCGTCAGCTTACCTCCGGCGATCGCGATCGAGCCGTCGGCGTTCTCGAAGATCCGGTCTTCCCGCGAGACCTTGGCGGTGCTATCGCCACCACCGGCGATCAGCGGACGCAGGCCCGCCTGCACGCTCACCACGTCGGCGTCGGTGAGATGAACGTTTGGAAAGACGTTGTTGACGACGCCCAGGATGTAATCCAGGTCCGCGCGGGTGGCGCGCGGCTCGTCCAGCGGCCCGGCGTAGTCGGTGTCGGTCGTGCCGATCAAGGTCGCACCCTGCCAGGGGATCACGAACATCAGCCGATTGTCCGGCGTTGGGAAGACGACCGCGGTCTCGCCGCCGAAGCGCGCCCGCGACACGATGACGTGGACGCCCTTGGCCGGTCGGACCCGCGGCCGGGCGTGAAGCTGGTCGCCATCCAGAACCTGATCGAGCCAGACCCCGGCCGCGGCCACCACCTTGCGTCCGCGCACCTCGAACGACTCGTCGGCGAGGCGGTCGTGGACGAGAAGACCGGTCGCCTGACCGTCGGGGGCGAGGATTCGCTCGACCTGAACGTAATTCGCGACCACCGCGCCGTAGTCGACCGCGGCTTTCAGCACTTCGATCACCAGGCGTGCGTCGTCGGTCCGGGAGTCGTAGTAGACGAAGCCGGCGCGGAGGTCGTTCGGATTCAGCTCGGGAACCCGTGCCAGGGTCTCGCGTCGGCTCAATCGATGGTGGATCCGGGTGCGTCGGATTCCGGCCATGAAATCATAGAGCCAGAGGCCGGTGTTAACCCGCAAGACTTCCAGGCGCTTGTGGTAGATCGGGTAGACGAACGGGATCGGCTCGACGAGGTGAGGCGCCAGCTTCTGGAGCAGCGAACGCTCGAGCAGCGCCTCGCGGGTCAGCCGGAACCGAAGCTGGGCCAGGTAGCGCAACCCACCGTGGATCAGCTTGGTCGAGCGGCTACTCGTGCCACTGGCGAAGTCGCTCTTTTCGACCAGCGCCACCTTGAGCCCCCGCGACGCGGCGTCCAGGGCGATTCCGGCCCCGGTGATGCCGCCGCCGATCACGACGAGGTCGAACTGTCTGGCCCGAAGACGGTGCACCTGTTCTTCGCGCCGGCCCAGGGAGAGCGCGCGGCCTTCAGCCGCGAGTGGAGATTTCATCAGATCTTTTCTCATTGGGCGATTGGCTTCACCGGATGACTCACCGCGTACTCGACGATCTGCCGGCCGAGCGGCGCGGCGAATTCGCCGCCCAGCTCGCCCCCCTCCAGCATGACGAGCGAAAGGATCGTCGGATGGTCCGGCGGCGTATACCCGACGAACCAGGCGTGTGCCTTGGAGGTCTCGTTTTCCGCGGAGCCGGTCTTCGCCTCCATCGGGATCGTCGAGCCTTTCCACGC
>JBOGTX010000848.1:0-2936 GCA_050695695.1 Chloroflexota bacterium | reverse complement strand
CGGCACAGCCATTCGCCTGGAGCTCCTTGATGTCGATCAGCGCGACCCCCGGCTGCCCGTTGAGGGTTCCACCATCCCACTCCGGGTGGTGGGTCACGTTGTTGTAGACGGCGTTGTTGATCGCCACGACGCGGCAGGTCCCAGCGTTGACCTCGGAGGCCGGAACACCTTGCTGGCGAACGCGCATCCGCAGGCCGAAGAACAGGTCGGTCGGCAACGGGTGATTCGCCGGGCCTCCGGCCGAGACGCCGGTTTCGTCGGCGGTGGGGAAGGTTGCCAGGGTCCCGGAGTCCAGCTCGATCAGGTTGCCATTGGGAAAGAAGGCTCCCGCCGCCGAGAACACGTTGGTCATCTGCGGGACCTGGATCCAGCCGTCCGGGCTGATGGTGGTCACGAGCTCGCCGGGGCCGGGCGTTCCATTCACCGTGAAGACCTTGGTCTCGATGGGGTCTGGTCCGCCGACGAAGTGCTCCCAGAGACCGATGACGGTTCGGGCGATCTGGCCGGGAAACACCGGCGTCCACGGACCGGTGGCCGTGGTTCCGGTCACGATCGTGGCACCGGCCACGGCGGCAGCGGCGGTGGTCCCCTGCTGCCCGCGGATCACCGTCCAGGTGGTGCCGGCGACGAGAGTCACGGTCATGATTTCGTAGCCACCGCCGGCGCTGCCGATCTGGACGTTGAACGAGCCCGCGGCCGGGAAGCCGGCGCTGCTCGTGACGTTGATCGAGGTTTGCGCGGCGGTGATGGCGCTGGCGAGCGCGGTGGACGCCAGGGCGATCGGCTGAGACTCAAAGCGGTACTCCATCGGCTGGCCGCCAAGGGTCTGGGTCAGGATGCCGTTAAGCCGTAGCGTATCGAAGAAGGCTCGGGTATCGCCAACCGTGAGCCCGGTCGCCGGGAGCGCGCTGTCGATCTGGGTCGCGTACTGGTACACGCCGATGGCGGTGAAGTCGGGTAACAGCTCGGGCGGCGGGCAAACGCAGGTACAGAACTCGTTGCAGACGACGGAGCACACCCAGGCGCACACCTGCGAACAGTAGGGCCCCAACCCGAAGCGCGAGATGATCGCCTGGTAAGTCCTGGCGTCGCGGTTTTCGACCGCGCTCAGCAGGTCGCCGAGCGCCCGAGGCTGGGCGACGAGCGGTCGAATCGCGAGAGCGAACTGCCGAGCTTCCTCGATGGCCAGGGGCCCGGCGGTCACGACCGGTCGGGGCAGGCCGCAGAGCTCGCGGCACACCCAGACGCAGCGCCAGCTACAGATCCACCGACAGATGATCTCGCAACCCGGCTCCTGAACCGAGCCGACCTGGCCGATGACCGTTCGCAAGGTTTCGCAGTTGAGCGCAATCGCGGCCGCGTTGACGGTCTCGAATGCCCGCCCGTTGGCGAGCAGTCCCGCGATCAGCCGCCCGGCATCCCGAATCTCGTTCACCGGGTCGAGGACCGGCACCGGCTGGGGCGTGCAGACGACCTCGCACACCCGGTGGTAGGTAATCGAGCAGATCCAGTGGCAGAGCAAATGGCAGAAGTCGCCGAGCTTCAGCTCGGCGAGGGCCTCCTGGAAATCGTCCGCGCCCGGGCAAGCGACGGCGTCGACGACCCGGCGCAGGAGCCTTTCGTTCGACGATAGTTGCACCACCGCCTGCGCGAACGCGCGCAAATCGGGCGTCGGAGTATCTTCCCGAGGGGGACCACAGATCTCCAGGCAGCGCAGGACGCAAAGCTTGGTCCGCAGCCACTCGCAGATCAATTCGCACTGTGGAAGCTGGTCGAGCCGTTCCAGGACCCAGCGAAACGCGCTGGCATCCCTGGCCTCGAACGCCGCGACCGCCGCGGCAAACCCGCCCTCGTTCTGAGCGAGGCGTCCGACTGCGTCGCCCTGGGCAATCAACTGACGAACCGCGTCATCGATCGAGCCGACGTTGCTCATCTTTCTCCTCATCGGTAGTAGCTGGTTGGGTCACTTCCCCAAACCGCCTCATTGCGTGGGCACGTCGCGCTTGCGCTAATTCTGATCCAGGCGCAGGGTTCAGTCCGAGACAGACGACAGGCCAGGTTCTCGTCGAAAATGTCGATTTACCCTTTCGTTCAGGTTGACTCGTTTGCCTCCTTTCCCACGTCTCGCTTCCTCCCGCTGCCAACCAGTCTCCGTCTCCAGCCCCGGCGGCACCGCCGTGAGGCCGTTCACGTCCCCGGCAACGGGCTCGTTGGAACAGCCGTTGGCCGTGGTGGCATAGACAGACAGACCCGCCAGCAGCTAGCCAATAACTGGTAAAGCCGGTCCACCGGTGTATCGTCGAGCTTGCCAGCCATGCCCCGCGGCGCACCGTCCAATGGTGCGACACGAACACGATCGTTCGTGCGCAGCATCTTGTTTCGTGGCCACGTTGATGTTAGACAATGGTCGCCTTCTTGGCAAGGGCTTTGCACACAGCCGGGCCCCCTCCAATTCCCCGGCCGCGCATCTTTCCGATTGGCGCCAGGGAGTCGGCCGGTCTTCAGCTCGGCGCGACGAATTCGCCGTGCAGGGCGGCCAGATCCACTCGGAAGAGGCCGCGGTCGACCACGTCGGCGTTCCGATCGACCTCCTCGACCGAGCGCATCCCGGTCACCGCCAGGTCGATCTGCGGGTGCGAGAGGTTGAAGCCAAGCAGCGCGCCATCCCAGTCGACCTGCTCGGCGACGTTCGGCGCGACCTGCTTCACCCAGCGCTGGAAGATCGCGCTGGTCAGCGTCCGCATCGTGGCCGTGCCCATTCCCTGAGCCCGCGCCAGCGACAGGGTGGTCTGCGGCGGGTGCTGGCCGTTTCGGTAGGCCCCTGGCGTCTGGTAAATCAGGTTGAAGTTGATCAGCAGCGCGTCGAACCGGCCGCTCTGGATCAGTCGCTCGACCGCGCCGTTCGACCCCTCGGCGGTCAGGCCCAGGAAGCGGAC
>JBOGTX010000847.1:0-3896 GCA_050695695.1 Chloroflexota bacterium | reverse complement strand
TCCAGTGACAGGTCGCGTTGATGACCGGTCGCACGCCAAGTTTTTCGTAGACTCCCACGTTCCCCCCGGTTTCCTTCGGTTTTCGTCGTAGTATACCGCGCGGAGGGGAAAAGCGCGGTTGACAGACGGGATCACGCTGCTACACTGGCCCCATTCGCACTGGAGGATCAAGGTATGACCGAAGCGATCCACGGGATATTTCCAATCGTCTATACCCCGTTCGACGCGTCGGGCGCGATCGACGAGGAAGACGTGCGCCGGCTGGTGAACTACCTGATCGCGGCCGGCACCCACGGCCTGGCCGCGGTCGGGGGCGCCAGCGAGTGCCACAAGCTGAGCGCCGCCGAGCGCAAGCGGCTGGCCGAGGTGGTGATCGCCGAGGCAGGTGGCCGGGTGCCGGTCATCGTCGGGACGTCGGCGACGAACACCGCCGACGTGGTCGAGCTGAGCCAGCACGCCGAGCGGGCCGGCGCGGTTGGCGTCTTCGCGACGCCTCCGATCTACGGATCGGTGTCCGCCGAGTCGCTGCGCTACCATTACGGCGCGCTGACCCGAGCGACCGGCCTGCCGATTCTGGTCCAGGACGCCCTGCTTTCGGTCTCGCCCGCGCAGATCGCCAAGCTGGCCGAGGAGCTCTGGCCGCTGGCCCAGGTCAAGGAAGAGGCACCGGACTCCGGTCACCGGATCTCCGAGCTGAAAGCATTGCTGGGCGACCGGGTTCGGATCATGTCCGGCGGATCGTTCTTGCTCGACGATCTGGCCCGGGGCGTGGTCGGGGCGATCCCCGGCAGCATCGGCGTGGCGGACCTCTCGCGCGCCTACGATGCCTTTCAGGCCGGCGACCCGGGCGCCGCCCGTGCCGCGTACGATCACTTCCTGCCGCTCTCGTTCTGGCGGCGCCAGTTTCCCTTGCTCGGTGCCAAGGAGGTCCTGCGTCGGGTCGGCGTCTTCAAGGCGGCTCACCTGAGAGAACCGGCCGGCCAGCGCCTCGACGAGCACGACCACCGCGAGCTTTCGGCGCTCCTGGAAAAGATGGGACCGCCGTACTGAGCGAGACCGAATGCGTTTTCCCCGGGGCGGCGGCAACCGGCCAGATTCGCTCTTGACTCGCGGATCGAAAGCCGCTATAGTGCGCACAGACAAATGAATAGATCGTTAGCCGCCTAATCTCGCCAAGCCTGGCGAGAACGGGGGACCCAAGTGAATGGGGTGAATCCAGGCGATCGATTCCGCGAGTCGTGGGGTCTTTTGCCCGGTAGGCTACTCTTCAGAGCCGAACCCATCAGCTAACTCCGTCGGCAGGGTGAAGAGGGTGACGCGATTGCTGCCCAGATGGCGCAATTGCCCTCTGGGCTTTCTTTTGCCCGTGGCTGGCTAGCGATGACGCTGATTCTTTCGATTACCAGCGCCAAAACGGCCGGTCGCCCTCGGCGCCCATTCAGAACCATGCCGCTCAGAGTGGGCGCGAGAGCAAGGGCGTGAAAGCTCGTGAGGTGGTTTAGTTCCTCCCCACAGGTCACGAGTAGGCGTCTCGCTGGTGATGATGTTGGAGATCCGGCTTCACCGCCGGGTCTCTGACGGGCCGGTGGCCCTCGGTCGCGATCGCGTGGGGGCGCGCGACGTGACGCGGGTAAGGGCAACAAAGTCGGCGATGTAGGGCTACCAAGCTACAGAGCGCCGGCAGGCAATTTCTTTGGCGCGCTCGGGAGACGCAAATCCCGAGCGCGCACTTTTTTTTGTCACGTTCCGGAGGACTTACTTCATCATCGGCAACGGCACCCAGGTCGGGCGCTTGCCGGTTGGACCCAGGGTGATGATGCTGATCCGCGAGGCAACCTGCGACGCGATGCCCCGGAACGCCTCCGCTTCGGGAGACTGCGGGTTGCCGCGCATGATCGGAACCCCGTCGTCGCCGCCCACGCGAATCTCCGGGTTCAGCGGCACCCTCCCCAGGAACGGCACGTTCAGACGATCCGCCGCTTTCTCGGCCCCGCCGTGCCCGAAGATGTCGACGTGCTCGTTGCAGTGCGGGCAGATGAAGTAGCTCATGTTCTCGACGATGCCGAGAATCGGCGCTTCCAGCTTCTCGAACATCTTGAGCGACTTCGTCGCGTCCATCAGCGCCACATCCTGTGGGGTCGAGACAATCACGACGCCACTCAACGAGATCAGCTGGGCGAGCGAGAGCGAGGCGTCGCCGGTGCCCGGCGGCAAGTCCACGATCAGGTAATCGAGATCTCCCCACTCGACGTCGTTGTAGAACTGCTGAATCGCGCCGCCGACCATCGGCCCCCGCCAGATGACCGGCGTTCCCTCGGGAACGAAGAAGGCGATCGAGATCACCTTGACCCCGTAGGACACCAGGGGAAGGATCTTTTTGTCGTGGGATCTCGGCTCGCCGCTCGCGCCGATCATCAGCGGCACGTTCGGACCGGTGACATCGGCATCCATGATGCCGACGTGGGCGCCCGCCTCGGCCAGCGCGAGCGCCAGGTTCACCGCGACGGTCGTCTTGCCGACGCCGCCTTTGCCCGACCCAACCGCGATCACGTTGCGCACGTTTGGCAGGCTCTGCTTCCCCTTCGGGCCCCGGCCCGAGACGACCCGCGAATCCAGCTTGATCGCGACCTCGCGCACGCCGGAGATCGCCGAGACCGCCCGTCGGCAGTCGCTTTCGATCTTTCCTTTCAGGGGGCACGCCGGAGTGGTCAGGATGACGGTAAAGCTCACCGTATCGCCCTGGATTGCCACGTTCTCGATCATGCCCAACGAGACCAGATCCCGCCCCAGGTCGGGGTCCGGGACGGTGCTCAAGGCGCGCATCACATCCGCTTCGGTTACGGCTAGTCCTGCCATCTCAGCCCACTCTCCTTCGGGTTTCGACTACCGCGCCATCTCGACGCGAAAGAATGCCTCGGCCAGCGGTATGCCCTGAGGATCGCCGACCGCTTTCGCGCGCTCCGCCATGCGCTCGGCCATACGCTCGGCCGTCCCGACCTGGCTGACGTGGCAGCGCAGCGCCTCGAGCTTGCGATCGAAGCTAGAGCTGATGTCGATCCAGGTATTCGAGGACGTCGCACCCCAGAGGTAGACTTCTTTGACCTTGTGTGGAAGCAGCCCGGCGCGCTCGTGCTCCGGGTAGTTCAAGCGATCGCGGGCTGTCGGGTAGACCGAATCGAGGGTTGCCGTTCCCACCGCCCGATGATCGGGATGGTTGATGTGGCCCGCCGTGTACATCACCGTCGGATCGTGGGTGATGACGACGCGCGGTCGAACCCGCCGGATCTCGCGAACGATCGCCTCGCGGAACTGGAAGGTGGGGGCGAGCTCGCCGTCGGGAAAGTCGAGGAACGTGACCTCACGCGCGCCAATGACTTTCGCGGCGGCGCGCTGCTCCTCCTCGCGGATCCGAATCAGGCGGTCCGCGGTCATCTCGGTGTCGCTGCTACCTTTGTTGCCTCGGGTGCAGACGAGGTAATAGATCTCCCTGCCTTCCGCGGCCCAGCGCGCGGTCGTGCCCCCACAACCGAACTCCGGATCGTCCGGGTGCGCCGCGACGACCAGGACGCGGATTGTCTCCTCCGGTTGAACCTGCTGCTCCATGTAACCTACTTCCACTCCCAATGGCATTCGCTCTCATTATAATACCTTTTTCCGTTCGTGGTTTTTCTTGACACTCTCGTTCGGGCCGCGCTAGACTCTCGGTGAATCCTGGTGAGGAGACCCTTTTGAGCACACAATCGAGGACCGAGGTGGTCGAGCCATTCGTTCGAGTGGACGTTCAAACGGCGCGGAAGCTGATCGCGGACGACGGGATTCACGTGATCGACGTCCGCGAGCCGAACGAATACGCCGAGGGACACATTCCCGGCGTGACCCTGGTACCGCTCAACACC
>JBOGTX010000846.1:0-5970 GCA_050695695.1 Chloroflexota bacterium | reverse complement strand
CTGGCGTCCTGACCGGTGGCACCGTCGGGTACGAGATCTTCAATCAGCCATCGTTCGGGCTATCCGACTTCATTCAGCAGGTCGATTACCAGCGGGCGCTCGAAGGCGAGATCGCGCGCTCGATCGACCAGATCGACGTGGTCGACTCGGCGAGGGTCCATCTCGCCATCCCCCAGCCAAGCGTTTTCGTGAGCCAGCAGAAGGACCCCTCGGCCGCGGTCATCGTCGCGCTGAAGCCGGGCCAGGAGCTGACCAAAGCCCAGGCTCAGGCGATCGTCAACCTGGTGGTGGGCGCGGTCTCCGGCATGAAGCCGTCGCAGGTGGTGTTGCTCGATACCCAGGGCCAGCTTCTCCATAAGGAGGGCACGACCAACGGCCTCGATCCGGCCAGCGCGACCGATCAGTACGACACCCAGCTCGCCATGGAGCAGAACCTCGAGACGCGCCTGCAGGACATGCTCGACCGGGTGCTCGGGCCGGGACACTCCACCGCCCAGGTCAGCCTCGACCTCGACTGGAGCACCAGCGAGGCGACCAGCGAGACCTACAATCCCAATGCTCAGCCGACCCAGGTCGCGAATAGTCAGGACGTCGTCGATAGCCAGGGGGCCGGCGCGACCGCCGGCGGGGTGCCGGGCGTGACGAGCAACGTGCCGACCTACCAGCAGAACCCCACGCCCGGACCGGCGGGTAGCGGGACCACCCACACCGAATCGAGCCGTACCTATGACGTGTCGCGGACCGTTCAGAAGACGACGAGCGCGCCGGGCACGGTCACGCGGATCTCGGTGGCCGTCGCGGTGGACTCGAGCCTGGCGAATCCGGCCATGGTCACCAGCCTGACGACGATGATCCAGAGCGCGGTCGGCTACGACGCGAAGCGGGGCGACGTGGTGACGGTCGTTCCGGTGGCGCTCAAGCCGGTGGCGGCCGACAATTCCGCCGCGACGTCGGCGGGCGCCCAGAAGCAGCAGCAAACCCTGGCGCTGGCGCGGATGGGGGCCCTGGCGGTCGGCCCGGTCCTGGCGATTCTGGTTCTCGGCCTGTTGTTGCTGCGCCGCCGGGACCCAAGCAAGGCCCGGCCGCGGGTGCGAACGCTGCCGGTGCCCGCGGTCGCCGGCCCGGCGACGACCGCGGTGACGGTGCCGACCGAGACGCCGCGGGTTCAGGATGCCCACCGCGCGTTTCTGCGCGACCAGCTCGGATCGATCGCCGAGAAGGATCCCGCCCTGGTGGCATCGCTCCTCCAGGCGTGGGTCAAGGAAGATAAGGGGGCGCGAACGTGAGCGTGTCGGAGCTGACCGGGCGGCGCAAAGCCGCCACCGTGCTGCTGGCGCTGGGGCCGGAGCGTTCCGCCCAGGTGCTGCGCCACCTCAGCCAGAGTGAGGTCGAAGATCTGGTCCTCGAAGTGTTGAAGATCGGCACCCTCGGCGAAGACCAGACCAACCAGGTGTTCGAAGAGTTCTACCAGATCGCCGTCGCCCAGGATTACCTGGCGGTCGGCGGCACCGATTACGCGCGCGAGCTGCTGGTCAACGCGCTGGGCGAGGAGCGCGCCCGGGAGATTCTGGCGCGGCTGTCCGATCGGGTCCGCCCGCGCCCCTTCAGCTTTCTCCGCCATACCGAGCCGGCGCAGCTCACCACGTTCCTCCAGGAGGAGAAGCCCCAGACGATCGCCCTCGTCCTCGGGCACGTCCCTCCCGCGCTGGCGGCGACCGTTCTCAAGACCCTCCCGGTCGAGCTGAGCTCCGAAGTCGCGCTTCGCCTGGCCGCCATGGACCGAACCGCGCCGGAGGTCGTGGAAGCGGTCGAAGCGGCGCTCCAGCACCGGATGGGCGGCGTGCTGACGACCGACTACACCCGGGTTGGCGGCGCCGAGTTCATGGCGAAGGTGCTCGGCCAGGCCGACCGGGGGACCGAGAAGGCCGTGCTCGGCGCTCTCGACGAGCGCGACTCCGAGCTGGCAAGCGAGGTGCGCCACCTTCTCTTCACCTTCGAGGCCATCAATATCCTGGATGACCGCTCGCTGCAGCGCGTGCTGCGCGAGGTCGACCTGAAGGACATCCCGCTGGCGCTGAAGAACGCTCCGGCCGAGCTCCAGGAGCAGATCTTCCGCAACCTCTCCCAGCGGTCCACCGAGGTGCTGCGCGAGGAGATGGAACTGCTCGGACCGGTGCGGGCGCGCCAGGTCCAGGAGGCCCAGCAACGGATCGTCGCCATCATCCGTCGCCTGGAGGAGCAAGAGGAGATCCTGATCGAGCGCGGGGACGAGAATGACTTCGTCTAGGGCAGACGCCGTGGCCGGGGCGCCGGCGAGTAACCTCTCCCCCCGCCCTCCCCGTCGCGGGGAGGGAGCCAGAGCCCAATCCCCCCACGAGGGCGGTCTCGCTCCCGCTCTCTCCGCGCCGGGGAGAGCGCGCTCCCTCGTCGTGAAAAAGGCCATCTTCGCCACCTTCGCGAAGCCGGCGCCGGTCGAGCCGGTCGTCGAGCCCGCGCCGCCGGATCCGGCCGTCGTCCTCGAACGGGCCCGCGCCCGCGGTGAAGAGGCGGGCTACGCGGACGGCTACGCCCGCGGGCGAGCAGACGGCGAGCGCGCCCTGCGCGAGCAGGCCGCGCGCCTGAGCCAGCTTTTGGATCAGGCGACCCACGACCTGCGCGAGGCCCTGTTCGAGCTCGAGCCTCAGGTCATCGAGCTGGCCATGGCCGTCGCCGGCCGGGTCGTCGAACGCGAGCTCGCCGCCGATCCAACGCTGGTGGTCGGAGTGGTGCGGGCAGCGCTCGAAGCCGCGGCGACGCTGCCGGTCATTCGGGTGCGGGTTCACCCGACCGACGAGCCAACCCTCGCCGCGATCTGGGCGTCGCTGGGACCGACGAGCGGCGGGACGCCGGTCGAGCTCGTCGCCGATCCGGCGCTTCAGCCGGGCGGTTGCGTCGTCGACACCGCCTCCGGGTTCGTCGACGCCCAGCCCCGGACTCGGCTCGACGAGCTGCGCATGCAGGTTCTCCCGATCACCGAGGCCCCCCGATGAGCGCGATCTCGCTTCAACCGGCGATCGAGACCGTCCGGCAAGCGTCGGCGCTCCGGATTCAGGGACGGGTCGTTCGGGCGATCGGGCTGAGCCTCGCCGTCGAGGGCCTGTCGCTGCCACTGGGCGGCCTCTGCTTCATCTATCCCGGAAGCGGCACGACGCGGATTACCGCCGAGGTCGTCGGCTTCCAGGAGAACCTGCTGATCTTGATGCCTTACGACGACGTGGACGGCGTGCGGCCGGGCAGCCCGGTCGTGCCGGCCGGCCGGCCGTTCCTGGTTCCGGTCGGCGACGAATTGCTCGGGCGGGTCATCGACGGCCTGGGTCGCCCGCTCGACGGTGACCGACCGCCGCGGATCCGGCGCTGGCGTCCGCTTGGCGCGCCAACTCCCAACCCCATGGAGCGCAAGCCGATCGATCAGGTCTTCGTCACCGGCACCCGCGCGATCGACGGTCTGCTCACCCTGGGCCAGGGGCAGCGCCTTGGCATCTTCGCCGGCAGCGGCGTTGGCAAGTCGACCCTGCTGGGGATGATCGCCCGTCACTCCCACGCCGACGTCGTCGTCATCGCGCTGGTGGGCGAGCGAGGACGCGAGGTCCAGGAGTTCATCGAGCACACCCTGGGACCGGAGGGCCTGGCGCGCGCGGTCGTCGTCGTGGCAACCTCGGACCGGCCGGCCCTGCAGCGGATCAAGGCCGCCTGGGTGGCGACGGCGATCGCCGAGGACTTTCGCGACCGTGGCCAGCACGTCGCGCTGATGATGGACTCGGTGACGCGATTCGCCATGGCCCAGCGCGAGGTTGGGCTGGCGGCCGGCGAGCCGCCGGTCGCCAAGGGCTACACCCCATCGGTCTACGCGCTGTTGCCACGCCTGTTGGAGCGCGCCGGAACCGGCCCGCGCGGCGCGATCACCGGCCTGTACACCGTGCTCGTCGAGGGCGACGACCACACCGATCCGATCGCCGACACCGTGCGGAGCATCCTGGACGGCCACGTCTGGCTGAGCCGTGAGCTGGCGCACGAGCGCCACTTCCCGTCGATCGACGTACTGGCGAGCGTGAGCCGCCTGATGAGCCACCTGGTATCGACCGAGCAGCGCAAGCGGGCCGGCCAGGCACTGGAGGCGCTGGCCACCTATCGGCGCATGCGCGACCTGATCGCCGTCGGCGCCTATTCGCCGGGCTCCCAGCCGGACGTCGACCGCTCGATCCGTCTTTTGCCACGCATCAACGCCTTTTTGCGTCAGGACCCCGACGACGTTTCCCCCTGGGAGACGACGCTCGCGGACCTGGCAGCCTTACTCGAGGAGTAGCCCATGTCGCTCCCGCCATTCCGTCTGGCCTCGGTGCTGTCCTACCGGGAATCGCGGCTCACCGAGGCCGTGCGGGAGATCTCGCGGATCGAGACGCGCCTGCGATCGCTGGAATCCGCCCTGGTGGGTGTGACCCGCGAGCGCGACGCCGCCTTCGGCCACGCCGTTCCGGCCTACAACACCCGTGCCGCCGACCTTCGCCTGGCAATCCAGTACCTCGCCGTTTTAGAACAGAGAGAGCTTGGCCTGCGACGCGAGGCGATCCAGTTGACCGGCGAGCTCACCCGGGCACGAGCCACGGTCCGGGAGCGTCACCAGGAGGTGGACATTTTGAACCGACTGCACGGGCGCCAGGCCGAGGCCGAGCGAGTCGACGCGAGGCGGCGCGAGCAACGCCAGCTCGACGAGGTGGCCGGTCGGCAGGCCGAGCGGCGACGGCGCGAGGGAGGATGAGTCGATGTTGAGAGCACTCGGCCTGCCGGAAGCCGCGCCCATTCCGACGACGGCCACGCCGGCTTCCGCCGGATCGACCCGAACTTTGTCATTTTTCCAGACCCTCGCTCGGACAGTCGAGAAAGCCGTCAGCCCGGGCGCGACGGCCGGAGCGGTGCCCGCCCCGGCGAGCGCCGCTCCGGCGATCGGCCCGCCACCCGCGGCGCCCGACGCGCTGCGCGGCCTGATCGCGACCGCCGCGCGCCAGGAGAAGATCCCGCCGGCGCTGCTCTCGGCCGTCGTCGAGGTCGAGTCCGGGTTCCAGCCCCACGCGGTCTCGCGGGCCGGCGCGCGCGGGTTGACCCAGCTCATGCCCGGAACCGCGCGATCGCTTGGCGTCACCGACTCGTTCGACCCCTGGCAAAATCTGGTGGGGGGCGCGCGGTTTCTGCACGGCCTGCTGGACCGCTATCCGGGCAATCTCTCACTGGCGGTCGCCGCCTACAACGCCGGACCGGGCGCCGTCGACGCCGCTGGCGGCCAGATTCCACCCTACGCCGAGACCCAGAAGTACGTCCGCCTCGTCCTGGCGGCCTACCAGCGTAACCTCGGCGGCATAGCGACAGGAGGTATCACGTGAACAGTCCGGTCGAAAACGTTCTCCAGGCGGCGCTGCGCGGTCTCAACCTGCGCCAGCGGGTGACCGCGAACAACATCGCCAACGCCGACACGCCCGGCTTCAAGGCCCAGACGGTGCGCTTCGAAGACAAGTTGAGCCAGGCGCTGGGCGAGGCCGGCGACGGCGTGGCGCTTCAGGACGCGGCGGCGCCCGAGGTGGACACCGTGGCCGGGCGGGTTGGCAAGGCGGATCAGAACTCGGTCGACCTGGACCAGCAGCTCCTGACGATGACCGATACGAACCTTCAATACAATGCGGTTGCCCAGGCGGTGAGCGCGCGCCTCGCGCTCTACCGCTCGATCGTCACCGACGGAAAGGCGTGATGCTCGACCCCGCTTCGTTCCTGACGCCGGCGTCCGGCGAGCCCACCACCGCGCCGGCCACCCTCCGTCGCCCGTCGGTGTCGGACGCGTCGTTCTTCGCGGCGCTGTTCCGCGCCACCGTGCTCCGCCAGCTTGGGGTAACGGCCCAGGCGCCCTCATCCCCTACCCCTTCCCTTTCAGGGGTAGGTCTTTCG
>JBOGTX010000845.1:0-1946 GCA_050695695.1 Chloroflexota bacterium | reverse complement strand
GCTGCGCTCGGCGGCTGACGAGAACTTCAACGACGATATTGTGCGCGGTCTTTTCCGCGCGCTTCACGACCACGGAAAGGCGAGCGTTGGCGGATTGGCGTAGCGGCGGGTTCGGATCCGGAGCTGGCTGCCCGCGCCTGGCCCAAGCTGGACCCTGACGTGCGGATGGCCAACCGGCGTGGTCGCCTCACCCTGTCGGACGTCGACGAGCTCGTGCTCGGCGTAGGCGCCACCCTGGACGATCACCTCGCGCGCGTGCAGTGGGCTCAGGTTCACCAGGGTGACGACGACCTCGTCGGCGGTCAGCTTCTCGACCAGCGCGGCCACGTCCTCGGGAATCCCCGCTCGCTGGCGCGCCGGGTCGAAGTAGCGCAGGCGGCAGTGCAGCGGATAGCCAACCCGGCCGGTGGGTAGACCACCGAGCATCAACTGGGTGAGCGTCTCGGTCGTCGCCGGGTTCAGATGGTTGGGATCGTCGGAGAGCCGGGTATCCGGCGTCGTCGGGTCGCGGCGCATCTCGTCAACCCGCTGGCCCACCGCGCGCAGGTCGGCCTGCAGCGCCTCGACCGGATAGCTGGCGTCTTCGCCGTCGAGGTAGGAGATCCAGCGGGGCTTGTCGGGGAGCAATTCCAGCGCCTCGCGGTCCATCGACCAGTAGTACAGCTCCAGGGCCGCGGGCGTGAACTTGTTGGGGCGGTACTCGTACCAGCCCTGATCGCCGTGCAGGTGCGGGTAACGGGTTTGACCGTCGATCACCCTGGCGTGGGCGTTCACCCGGTCGAACATCTCGCGCCAGGGATCGAGGTAGCGGCGATTGCCGGTGAGCAGCAGCGCGTTGGCGAAGCCGTGCAGAATGCGCGGCCCCAGGTAGTTGCGGTGGGCAAGCCCGCCGTTGCCCGGGACGTGAACGGTGAATCCCCAGCCGTACACGCCACCATACCACTTGCCATCGGCCGCGCCACCGATCGTCCCGTCGAGCCCGACGTTCGTCGGGATGATCCCGTCGTTCGCGGCGATGCGCTCGACCCAGGCGTCGACGTAGCCGAGGAGCCAGTCGCGGTACTTCGCCTCACCGGTCAAGGCGTAGGCGTTGAAGCCGAGGGTCGTCGCCCCAAGATTCAGCGGGTTATCGCCGACGACGTCGGTATACTCCGCGAAGTGCTCGAGCATCTCGGCATAGCTGCGCTCGCGGTGGAGCGGCTGAAGCCGCCCCTCGACCTCGATCGGATCGCCGGCCCAGTCCAGCGCGGTCGCTTTGCGGAGCAGCGGCCCCCGGCTGCCGTTGAACATGCTGCGGATCACCCGGTGCTCCGGGTCGTAGTTCGGCGCCTGAGGATCTTCATCCATGTAGAAGCCGGCAAAGCGGCGGGTCCGCTGCTGGAGCTGCCGGTTGGTCGGGTTGGCCAGCCCTTCGAGGAAGAAGGCAGACAGCCCCTCGCCGTGGTGGAACCAATCGAAGCAGACCGGGAACTCTTTGTAGTACATGCCGTCGCGGCCAAGGGGAACCTCGACCGTCCTGGCCTCGGTGTACTGGCGGAGATGACCTTCCCAGCCCTGGTAGTAACGCTCCAGGACGCTGGCGGGCGCGCCCAGCGCATAGAGCATGGTCCAATTCAGCATATTCTCAGCCGCGTCATCCGGGCCGTCGTCGCCGCCCCAGCGCGGAACGCAGAGCAGGTAACCCCGCGGATCGAAGTAGTGGTCGAAGTACTCCTCGATCGCCTCGCTCTGGACCCGGATCAGCTCGCGCTCGAGCAGCGCCCAGTGGGGAGGCGCGACCGGCGTGGTAACCTGGATGACCGCTCCGTGGCTCGTCGTTTTCATTCCCATGCTCCACATGTCGAGTTTGGCTCAGCGTGGGTATTGTAGCGCCCCGAGCTACCTGATACACCGATCAAAACCTGGCTCTGACGGCACGCCGTGCCGTCAGAGCCAGGTTTTGATCG
>JBOGTX010000844.1:0-3427 GCA_050695695.1 Chloroflexota bacterium | reverse complement strand
GTGCCGGCCAAGGTAGCGCCGGAGCAGCCCGCCGAGGCGCGACCCCGCCCCTTCGCCGCGCCGGCTCATCCTCCAACCTCGTTGCCAATCTCTTCGAGGACCCGGGCCAGCGCTTCGTCGAGACTCTTCGCCGCCTGCCCGCGGATCACGTGGCGCACCCGGAGCATCTGGGCGAGCCGCCCCAGCGAACGGCTGAGGGTCTCCAGATCGACCCCCTCGGCGACTCCCCGTCGGATCAGCACCCGCAGCAGGTCCACCTCCTGGTCCAGGTCGTTTCCCTCGGCCGCGCCCTCCAACGCCGCGCGCTCCTCCGCGCTGAACAGCCCGTGATACAGGCGACGAGCCTCGGCTCCCGCTCGCGGCGCGCCCCTTGCCTTCCGTCCCGACTCGATCTCTTCCATCGTCGCTCATCCCAATTCCATGCCAGCTACTGTCATTGCAAACATACGTTCTACTTATTACCGGCAGAAACTCGCTCGGAATTCAACGCGGCGCGCGAGAGTGCTATAATCAGCCGCGAATCCGGAGGCCCACGATGTCCCCGCGTCCTTTCGGGCTGGGGCATCGTCGAGGAGGACTGTGCTTGATGAGGCGCCTGACGTCGCTGTACGCGTTCGCGCTCGCTCCGCTCCTGGCCGGGCTGATCCTGAGCGCCTGCGCGAGCGTATCGAACAAGGTACCAGCGCCCACGCCGATCCCGACTCCATCGCACGGCGATCGCCAGTTGTACACGGTGACGCGGGGGACGATCGATCAGCAGGTCAAGGCGCTCGGCCGGGTCGCGGCCGAGCAGCAGGCGATTCTCTACTATCGCTACGACGGTCGTCTGTACCACCTGTACGTCGATACCAACCAGACGGTGAAGAAAGGCGATCTCCTCGCGGACATGGACGTGTCCAATCTGACCCAGTCGGTGAAGGTGGCCCAGGTCCAGGCGCAGATCGCCCAGCTTCAGGTCGATCAGACCATGGGCAAGGAGATCGCCGGTCAGCCATCGGCCTCGGTTCTCTCGGCGGAAAGCGCGATGTCGCAGGCCGAGGCCGCCTATTCCCAGGCCCAGGATGCGCTCGACCAGCTTCTCCTGGGATCGACGAAGGCCGACCTCGACGCGGCAGGGGTGAAAGTCGTCACCGCTCAGCAAAAGCTCCAGACCGATCAATCGGCGCTGACGCTCCTCCAGACGCCGCTAACGCCCGATCAGATCACCATTTTGCGGTCGAACGTGGATAAGGCCCAGGCCGCGCTCCAGCAGGCCCAGGCCGCCTACGATCGGGTCAAGTTCCGGCCGGACGTCGGTGCCCTGCCTCAGTCGGCGGCGCTCCAATCGGCGACCTTCGATTACAATTCGGCAACGGCGGCGTTCAACCAGGCCACCGCCGGCCCCAAGCCCGACGACCTCGCCAACGCCCGGCAGTCGGTTGCCTCCGACCAGAAGGCGCTCGACGCCGCCCAGGCCCAGCTCGCTCTCCTCCAAAAAGGCCCCACCGAACAGGACGTGGATTCCGCCCGCCAGGACGTGAATAGCTCGAAATCGGCCTTGGACGCCGCCCGCGCGATGCTCGCCCAGGCCAGGGGCAACGCCGCCGGCACCAGCGTGGACGTGCAAATCGCCCAGAAGCAGGCCGACGTCGCCAAGCTCCAGCTCGGGGCGCTCCAGAAACAGCTCGCCGAAGCGCAGATTCGCGCCCCCTTCGACGGCGTGGTCACCGAGACCGACGCGAAGGATGGCGATCAGCTCGCTGCCTACACGCCGATTCTGAGCCTCTCGAATCCGGCCAAGCTGGTTCTCTCGGTCGAGCTCCAGCCGACCGACCTGACCCAGGTCGCCCTGGGCATGCCGGCGACGATTGTGCTCAGCGCCTACCCAACCGCGAAGCTCCAGGGAAAGATCGTGAAGATGCCATCGATCTCGACCGGCGGCGAGCAGAACCTGTCGGCCACCCTGCGCACGGTGAACGTGAGCTTCCCCAACCCGCCGGGCGTGGTCAACCTCGGCGACCTCGCCAACATCACGATCGACGTCCAGCGCAAGGATGGCGTCCTGATCCTGCCGACGACGGCGATTCTCAACGCCGGCGGCAAGACCTACGTGCACGTGCTCCGGAAGGACGGCACGACGACCGAGGCCTACATTCAGACCGGCATCAGCGACGACACCAATACCGAGATCCAGAAGGGACTGGCGGCCGGCGATGTGGTCATCCAGCCCAACACGATTCCCCCGACGCCGATCCCGGCGAGCAACCAGGGTGGCTAGCCCGGTCGACGTCATCGTCATTGGCGGCGGAGTGATGGGTTTGGCGACCGCTCGCGCGCTCCGACAACGAGGCCGGTCGGTCGCCCTGCTCGAGCGCGGCCAGCCCGGTCAGGCCGCGTCCTGGGCATCGGCCGGCATCGTCAGCGATCCGATCGGCAACGGCGACGAGCCGGGTTTTCGCCTCGAACGGCTCAGTCGCCAGCTCTGGCCCGACTTCGCTGAGGGGCTCCGCGCCGAATCCGGCCTTGACCCCGAACTCCGCGAGCTCGGCTGCCTCATCCCCGCCCTGAGTGACGACGAGGCCGAGGCTCTCGAGCTGGCGCTGCGCCACGGGAAGATTCCGGGCGGCAAGCTGTTGCAAGGAAGCGAGCTGCACGACGCCGAGCCGAGCCTGGGTCCCGACGTGGTGGCCGGCTGCTGGCGACCGGGCGGCAACGTCGAGAACCGTCGCCTGTGCAAGGCGCTCGAGCTGGCCGCGCGGCGGGCCGGGGTCGAGATCCAGACCGGCGCCGAGGTGCGCGGCCTGCTCGTCGCGGGCGATCGGGTGAAGGGCGTCCGGCTGGTCGACGGCGACCGCCTCGCCGAGCAGGTCATCGTCGCCGCCGGCGCCTGGTCGTCGACGATCGAGGGATGCCGGCCGAACGTGCCGGTCGTTCCCCAGCGCGGCCAGATCCTGGCGGTGGATCGCGGCCCGGTCGACCTGCGCCAGGTCATCCTCACCCCGGGCGATCCGTACCTGGTGCCCCGGGCCGACGGACGCATCGTCGTCGGCGCCACCCGCGAGCTGGCCGGCTGGGACGCCACGCCAACCGCCGGCGGAATCAACTGGCTGCTCGCCCGGGCGATTCAGGTCGTTCCGGCGCTCGCCGCCTGCCCGATCAACCAGATCTGGACCGGCTTCCGACCGCTCAGCCCGGACGGCGTGCCGATCATCGGTCGTGGCGCGCTGGACGGCCTCTGGTTCGTCACCGGTCACGGTCCCTCCGGCATCGGTCCGCTCCCCGGCACGATCGCCCTGCTGACCGCGCTGCTCTTCGACGAGCCACCGCCGCTTCCCCCGGCGCCGTTCGACCCGCTGCGCTTCGACGGTTCCAGCGGCTTCGCGCCCTCGGCCCACGTCTCCGGAGATCCGACGGAGTCGTAGGGAAATGAGGCGGGGGTGACCGGAGA
>JBOGTX010000843.1:0-4921 GCA_050695695.1 Chloroflexota bacterium | reverse complement strand
TCGTAATCCTGCTGCGAGGCGTAGGTCAAGATCATGTATTTCATGCTGTTCTCCTCTCTTCCGGCACTTCCCTGGTGCCTTTCAGCAGAGACGTCGGGGCAAGCGGGGTATTTCGGACATCGTCCGATGATCGCGAGGACGACTCACCGGCGATTCGCGCGAGCGGCGCGAATCGCGACGCGCTCCCTTCCAATCGGTGGCCAGGCCATCGCGGTTCCGGTTCGTGCTCCGAAGCCTGCGCTCGAGCGCCTGCGCTTGAGCATCGCTCGCCGCGCTAGCTCGGTCGAAGCCGGCGAACTGCCGCTTCGACTTCCCGCGGCTCCCGTCGCCCTTCTGCCGCGAGCCGGGCCAGGGTGTTGGCGTGTTCGGCGAACGCCGCCGCTGCCGCGGACGCTGGAACGCCAGCCCAGCGCGCTAGCGCGGCGACGCCGTCGGGTTCGGCGATCTCCAGCCGGCCAGCCCCGGAATTCCAAGTGGCAAGCTCGACCTTTCGGACCCCTCGCTCGGGGTCCGGCGCCAGGAGACCGATCTCGACGATCCGTCGCTTCACCGAGGCGTCGTCCTCCGGGACACGTCCCCAGCGACGTCCCTCGCCGCCGGCCAGTCCGCTCACGACGCGGGTAATCGCGATCAACTCGGCGCGCGCGATGTCCTCGGCCGCGACCTCGACCTCCTCGCCCAGCACCGCGATCGCCTCGTCGACGCTGTCGGCGTGGAGCGTGCCAACGAGGTGGATTCCGTGTCGCAGGAGGGCGAAGGCACGCCGCGCGGTCGGACCGGAGAGATAGTGCGGCCGGCCGTGTCGGCTCAGCTCGGCGATCAGAAGGTAGGTCGTACCCCCGTCGGTTGGGACGCGCAGGGGATCGTCCCGGCCGGAAACCGCGTACGCCCGCGTGCCCTCCGGGAGGAACGTCAAGCAGGCGTTGGTGAAGGTCGATTTCCCGGCACCGGATGGTCCCCCGGCGGTGAGGAGCGACGCGCCGTGCTCCAGCGCCCACCAGAGCAACGCGGCGGGGGCGACCGGGATGGTCTCGTTCAGCACGAGATCGACCATCGAAAGGTCGTGGGCGAGGCCCTCGGTCCAGGGGCCCGGATCGTTGATGAATTGCATCAGGCCGTCCTCCTCAGAGCGCCAGCGGAGTTGTCGACCATTGTAGATGAGACGCGGCTTGGACGCACGAGTCCCAGGCGTGGGAATCACCGGCGCCAGGCGCTCCCCAATGACGCCTTTGGGTTTCCACCTATCCCGCGCCGACCGAGTCCAGGATTGGCTTGACCGGCAGGGCGGCGGAGAAGGTGCTTCCGACGCCGACCGCGCTTTCGACCCAGATCCTGCCGCCATGCTGGAGGGCAATCTCGCGGCAGATCGCCAGGCCAAGGCCAGTTCCTCCCTTGTCCCGCGAGTCCGAAGCGTCGATCTGCTGGAAGCGCTCGAAGATGATCGCCTGCTTGTCGAGTGGAATGCCGCGGCCCTGGTCGGCGACCTGGAAGACCAGCTCGGTCGGTCGCACCTCGACCGAGAGCGTCACCACCGAATGCGGGGGCGAGAACTTGATGGCGTTGTTCAGCAGGTTAGTCAGCAACTGGACGACCCGATCCGGGTCGGCGTGCAGGCGCGCCGGGGCCGTCGACACCTGGATCGCGATCTCGGATTCCGCGGCAAGGCTTTCGACTAGCTCGGTCGCCACCCGCATCAGATCCTCCGCGTCGCAGGACTTCATCTCGGTGAAGGTGTGACCGGCCTGAATTCGCTCGAGGTCGAGGATATCGTTGATCAGTCGGGCCAGACGATCGGTGTTTCGCACCGCGATGTCCAGCATCCGCTTGCCGTTTGCCGCGACCGGGCCGAAGGCGCCACTGGCCAACAGTCCGAGCGAGCCACGCATCGAGGTCAGGGGCGTCCGCAGCTCGTGGCTGACCATGGACACGAACTCCGACTTCATGCGGTCGAGCGCCTTGCGCTCGGTCACATCGCGCGCGACCGCGACGACCAGGCGGCGCCCGGCCATGCGCTTCTCGATCGGACTGAGCGAAAGCTCGACGTCGATCTCGCGGCCGTCCTTGCACAGCGCGGTGACGTCGACCGCGTGGCGCCCATCGACGATTCGTCCGCGGCCGGTTGCTCGGTACTGGCTCAAACCATCGTGGTGGCCAGCTTTGAGGGCCCCGGGGATCAAGATGCCGATCGGAGAGCCGACGATCTCTTCGGACGAGTATCCAAACATCAACGCCGCCGCCGGGTTCCAGAGCGCGATCCGGTCGGTGTCGACGTCGCCGACGATCACCGCCTCGCGAACTGCCCAGAAGAGCAGCCCGATCCCGACGTCGAGCGGTGTCAACTGATCGCCTGGTTCGCCGCGGGCGGATGGGCCGAAGCGTCTTGGCGGCTCGGACGGATCATGCGTTGGCCGATCGAGCATATCCCCGTCGAGCTGAGCGAGATCGGTCAGGGCGTCGAGGTCGTCACCGCCCGCCGGATGCGGACTTGAATCGAAGACGCTCAGTCGGCCGATCACCTGAGCCCGGCGATCGGTGAGCGGGCACCCGGCGAAGTAACGAACGTGGGGACGTTCGACAACGATCGAGTGATCTCGAAACCGCCGATCCCCCACGAGGTCGGCGTTGGAGACCGTCCCGAATCCCAGGATCGGGTGACGGCAAAAATCCCGGAATCGCGCCAGGTCTTCCGCGGCAACGCCTTGCCAGGACTCGAATGATCGCCCCTGGGCATCGGCGCAGCGCGCATAGGCGAAGGGAGTTTGCGCGAGCCGACCGGCGAGTCGGGTGATCCGATCGAGTTGTTCCGCTGACTTCGCATCTGGGACGCTGAAATTCGACCGGACCGCGGTGGGGACTGCCGACGCGACCTGCTTACCCAAAGTCCTCTCGCTTCCACCCGCGCGCCGAGGCGACCGCCCGCGCGGTCCGGCGGAGACGGGGTCAGATCAGATTGAAACTTTGATCACAGGATAGAGGCGTCGCCGCGACGCGGCAAGGAGGATAAGTAGGCCGCGATTCCTAGCCCTTCAGTACCAGCGAGGGGAGCCAGGGCGAGCGACGCCACCGCGTGGCCGCCGGGGCGGCTGGAACCCCGGCGGCCAGGGCAAGAAAAGGGGGGATAAACGTCCAATTCGTTCACGGGGCACGTCCGGCGGCGTCGACGTCCGTGCCCCGTGCCGACGTGAGGATCATGCCTGGCCGGGCGTGAACGAGTCATAAACTATTGTCGGTCGCGGGTAGACAGTCCGTGAACGGCCGGTCGGGGTGCTGGCACGCCGCGTGCTGGTGACGGGGAAGCCTTGAGCGGGAGATACCCATGGTTTCAGTTGGCGGTATATTTCATCGACGCGCTGACGCGCAACAGGTGGCGGACGCGCTGACCCTCGCCGGGGTCGAGCCGGGCTCGATTCGCGACGAAGAGATTCCCACGTCGTTAGTCGACGTCCTCGGACCGCTCGGCATTCCCCACCAGGCGATCGCCGAATACGAGCGAGCGGTCGTTCCCGGCGACATCTTGTTGATCGTCAACACCGAGGCGCTGCCCGCGATGGCGATTGTCAACGAGATTGGCCGGGTCGGTGGCCTGTCGATCGAGTTTGGACGCGCGCCGGTGGGACACGTCGGAGAACAATGAAGCCCTGCTACAACCCGCCGGTTTCGCGCTCGAGGTCTCCGCGGAGCCGCTCGAGGGCGGCGCGCGCGAGACGGCTCACGTGCATCTGGGAGATCTTCAGGCGCTCGCCGATTTCGGCCTGGGAAAGATCCTCGTAGAACAAGAGATAAAGGATGGCGCGCTGGCGCGGCGAAAGGCTGTCGATCAGGCGCCCCAGAATCACCCGGTCCTCGGAGCGGGCGAGATCGTCGTCGGTGAGTGGGATCACGTCTCCCAACGGCATTGTCGACGGCTCGTCGGTCACGTCGCTCAGCACCCGGTCCAGCGAGACCGGCCGCGCCAACTCGCTGCACCGGATGCTTATGACCCGCTGGACGTCCCAGCCAAGGTCGGCGGCGATGTCGAGGTCGGCGGGTGGACGGTGCAGCTTCTGGGTCAATCGATCGACCGCCCGCTCGAGATCCAGGCGCTGCTCCTGAATCTGGCGGGGAATATGGATGATCGGGCCCTTGTCGCGGAGGTAGCGCTTCATTTCGCCGTCGATCGTCGGGATCGCATAGGCGATGAACGGAACGTTCCGCTCCGGCTCGAAGCGGTCGATCGCCTTCATCAGACCGATGTAGCCGACCTGGATCAGGTCGTCGAGAATCGGGGTTCGGCCGGCGAGCTGGCGGGCAAGCCGTGAGACCAGATCGAGGTGGAGAACGATCAGCTCGTCGCGCAGCTCGAGGCGTCGGGTTTCGACATATTCTTCGAGGAGGCGCTGGATCGTCTTCGTCTCGGAAGACGTCGTTCGATCGTGGGAATCGCTGGACATAGCGGCCTCTAGATGGGTGGGACCGAGCCTCGTTGCTTGGCCTCTTCGAATTGCGCGGTCAGGGCGCGCTCGCTTTCGGCCTGGGCCACCCGGAAGGCGTGCTTCGCTCGGTCAACGCGTTCGCGCGCCTCGCTCAGCAGCGCCCGCGCGTGCTGGGGAAGGTGGCTGGCGAATCCTTCGGCTTCGCGGGTATACCGTCGAATCGGAGCCAGCTCGGGAACCAACTGGACTGCGACCGCCGCCACAGCGATCACGACGACCCCGCCGGCGATCAGCGCCGGCCAATTGACGTGCCGCGAATCGTCTCGTCTCAACGCGTCTCTCCCCCCGACCCGTCGCCCCGGCCAAAGAGGACCTGGACGAATCGGCTGACCGCGAACACCAGCGCGGTGGCGCGAATCAGCGGCCTCGCCACGGTTGTCGACACGAAGTCGGTCGTCCCCTCGACGGTGGTCGTCGTCCGCTTCACTGTTCCAAGGACGGGCATGACT
>JBOGTX010000842.1:0-8466 GCA_050695695.1 Chloroflexota bacterium | reverse complement strand
GTCGGTCACCGTCGCGCGCCCGTCGCTCGACGACGTGTATCTGCGGTACGCCGGTCGCACCTTGCGCGCGGCCGAACGAGAGGAGATCAAGTGATGACCGTTCTGACCCACACCTATTACATGGCGGCTCGCCACCTCCGCGCCCTGATGCGTCAGCCGATGTACGTCGCGCTCACCCTGGCGCAGCCGATTCTCTATTTGCTGCTCTTCGGCGCGCTGTTCCAGAAGATCGTCGAGCTGCCGGGGTTCGGCGCGACGTCCTATATCACCTTCCTGACGCCGGGCATCGTCGTGATGAGCGCGCTCTTCGGCGCCGCCTGGACCGGCATGGGCGTCCTCGAAGACATCGATCGTGGCGTCCTCGATCGCTTCCTGGTGACGCCGGCCAGTCGGGTCTCGCTGATCCTGGGCATTCTCGTCAAACAGGCGGTGGTGGCGGTGATCCAGTCGGCGATCATCGTCGTCCTCGGGGTGCTGGTCGGCGCGCGCTTCGCCGGTGGCATGCCGGGCGTCGTCGCGCTGCTGGTGTGCGCGGTGCTGCTGACCGCGCCGTTCGCCGCGCTGATGACCGCGATGGCGCTGGCGGTCCGCAAGCAGGAGTCGGTGATCGGGGCGAGCAATTTCATCCTGATGCCGCTCCTCTTCCTGTCGTCGGTGTTCATCGCGTCCTCGTTGATGCCGCCGTGGATGCGGACGGTCGCGCGGCTGAACCCGGTCGATTGGGCGGCCGAGGCCAGCCGGGCGGCGCTGGGCGCCGGCGCCGACTGGGGCATGGTCGCGAGCCGGGCCGGGCTGCTGGTGGCGCTGGCGATCGTCGGTCTCGCGCTCGCGATGCGAGCCTTTCGGGGATACCAGCGGTCGGTGTGAGGACTTGCTAGCGAGAACCGGGGCCCGACGGTCCTCGGGGCGAGCCCCGGTTCCCAAAGCGCGGGAGGTCCATTACCCTTGGCGACGGCTGACCACCAGGTCAAACACTGCTCAAAAGCTGGCCTAATGACTGGGACAGGTAGGCCACGACCCCGGCGAAGAGACCTCTACCGTGCGGCGCGGCATCCGACGAATCGCCGTCGTCAGGGGTGTCCGTCGCCGTGGCGGTAAACGTTGCCGTTGGTGTCGCCGTATCATAGACCGTGGCCGTCGCGGTTGCCGTATCGGTATCGGTCGCGGTCGCCGTATTGGTGGTCGTCGCCGTATCGGTAACGGTGGGCGTGTCGGTTGCCGTGGCGGTCGCGGTTGGCGGCGTGCCAGTAACGGTCGCCGTCGTCGTTAGCGGTGTGCCGGTGGCGGTCACGGTATCGTCGACGTCGCCGGCATGGCTCTCCTGTCCGTTGTTTTCCCGGGCGATCTCGCTCACAGCTTCGCCATGATCCGGTCCCGGCGGGGTCTGATGCGCGGCCTCGCTGACTTCTTTCCCGTGGTTGCTCTGATCTTCGCTCTCCGATGCGGCCGGCGTCACGGTGGCAGGCGTCGTCGTCACGGTGGGGGTCACGGTGATCTCGTCGTCGTTGCCCTGGTGACCGATCGCGCGGCCACGACTATTGGACGATCGACCCGGGTCACTGCTGGTCACCGTCCCTTGCTGATGGGTATGATCTTGATTGCCGTGTCCGTTGCCCCGAGCGGCGAACGCGCCGGCGGCCAGGCTGAGCGACAGAGCCCCGGCCACGACGACTGCCACGATAATTCCACGATATTTCGATCGCATTCTGCAATCCTCCTTCCTGAGAAGGAACGAACGGCCCGCCCCTACGTTACGCGGTCAGGCGGCGTCGGCGACCACCGTTCGTCCTGGGAAAGATGGGCTACTGGCCGATCCGGACGGCAACCGAGGGCATCCCCCGGATTTCCCTTGCCCAGGCAGGGGTCGGGAGGGAACATTCCCGGGGTTGTCCCTTGATCCGGCATGAGAGAAGGGCGTAGTAAGATAGGGCCGGCCAGACCGCGCTGACGCGACGGTCAAGATTAGGTAGGATCGAGGCGAAAGAAGTGGAAGAAGCCGGTTACATCGTCATTGGCGCCGGGGCCTTTGGGGCCAGCACCGCCTACAACCTGGCGCGGCGGGGCGCGCGCGGGGTGGTGCTGCTGGACCGGTTCGAGGTTGGCGCGCAGACGTCTCCGCGCGCCGCCGGTCTGACCAGCAAAGTCACCGGAACCGAGCTGCACACCCGTCTGACCGACGAAGCGGTCGAGCACCTCGCGCGCTTCGAGGCTGAGAGCGGACGCTCGATCAACTTCCACCGCTCGGGGAGTCTGAAAGCCGCCCTCACCCCGAGCGGGGTGGAGCGCCTCGAACGGGACGCCGCGCGCGCCCAGGCTCTAGGGATTCGGGCCGAGTTCGTGACCCACCAGCGGGCCAACGAGCTGGCTCCGTTCTTCCACCCCGGCCGCGCCCGGACCGTCCTCTACTGCCCCGAGGACGCCTGGGTCGATCCCGAGACGATCGCGGTCGGCTTCGCGGCGCGCGCCGCCGAGGCCGGGGTCGAGATCCGACCCAACACGCCGGTGGATGGCGTCCTGCATCGAGGAGGAGCAGTGATCGGAGTTCAAACCGCGCGGGGTGAGATCCGCGCCCCGGTCGTCGTCGACGCGGCCGGCGCCTGGAGTCGGCTGGTGGCCGAGGTGGCTGGGATCCGGGTGCCGCTGGTCCCCACCCGCCACCAGCTTTACGCCACCGAGCCGATCCCGGGGGTCGAGCCGCTCCAGCCGATCGTCCGGATCCTCGAGACGAGCGTCTACGTGCGCCACGAACGCGGCGGTCTTCTGGTCGGCGGCTACGAGGACGAGCCGCGCCAGGTGGCGGTCGACCAGCTACCGGCCACGTTCCAGATCCGCGATCTCCCACTCGACTTCGGCCCGCTCCGCGGCCTGACCGAGGAAGTCCTGGAATTCTTCCCGGCGCTGCGCGAGGCGCGGATCCGCGAGCACCGGGGCGGGCTACCAACGCTCACCCCCGACGGGCAGTTCATCGTGGGTCCGGTGCCCAACCTGGCCGGCTTCTACCTCATCTCCGGCTGCAACGTCGGTGGGCTCTCGCTCTCGCCAGCCGTTGGCCGCGCCCTCGTCGACCTGATCCTGGATGGCCGGTGCGAGCCCGACCTCCGGCCGTATTACGTCGAGCGATTCGGCGACGCCTACCAGGACCCGGGTGCGCTGTTGGCCGCGTGCAAAGATGCCTACGCACGAAAGTACGTCAAGTAACCGGGCCTGATCCGCGGCGGATCGCCATTGCCCGGGATCGGTTGGATTTGCATCCTGGCCGACGAGCTGATCGCCAGGACGCGCGTACGTCGACGAGGTGAGATCGCGGCTTGGACGTCCTCGAACTCGTCCGGAAAGTCCTCCGGGCTGTGGGTATCCCAGAAGTCACCCATCTCCGCTTGGTTGGCGAAGCGTGGAATCGGGGCCGGCTGGCTCAGGTTAGGTTCGTTCACTCGCTATCTTCCTCTACCCGCTCAGTTCCTTTCGCACGATCTTCACGCCGTCGGCCAGCGCCTTTAGCTTCAGGAAGCAGAGCCAGCGCGGGAGCTGGAAGAAGCCGCAGTCGGGGGTGAGCCAGAGCTTATCGGCGGGGACGGACTCGAGCAGGGTTCGGACCCGCTCGGCGACGTCCTCGGGGCGCTCGACGTAGAACGATTTGACATCGATCACGCCGGCGCCAAACTCGCGGTCGAGGCCGGCGTCCTTCCAGATGCTGGCCTCTTTCATCTCCCGATTGGCGAACTCGAAGACGAACTGGTCGCACTTGACGTCGAGCAGCTCGGGGAAGAAGCGCCCGTAATCGCGCTTGCCGCGCGGTCGGCTACTCAGGTTGCCGAAGCAGACGTGCAGGGCGAGCTTCCTCGCGTTCACGCCGTCGAGCGCGGCGTTGATCAGGCGGATCCACTCGCCGGTCTCGCCGGGGATGATCGCGAAGGAGGGCTCGTCGAGCTGGATGAACTCGGCGCCGGCCTCGACCAGCGCCTTCAACTCGCGGTTGATCGTCCCGGCCATCTCCCAGGCCAGCTCGAGCCGATTCTTGTAGATCCGGTCGTCGTGGAGCTGAATGTGGATGGTCAAGGTCAGCGGGCCGGGGCAGGTCGCCTTGATCGCGCTTTTCGTGTGGGCCTTGAGGTACTTGAACTCCTCGACAATCCCGAGCCCGTCCGGTACCGTCAGGCGCGCGACCGGGCGGTAGCGGGGCACGCTGTCGTAGCCGTAGACGCCGATCTTGCGCAGGACGCCGACGCTTTCCAGTCCCTCGAAGCGCTTGAAGAAGCTCTGGACGAAGTACCAGCGGCGCAGCTCGCCGTCGGTGATGACGTCGATCCCCGCTCGCTCCTGGTCGAGGATCGCCAGATTGACGGCGTCGTCGAAGGTTTCGTGCACGTCGGTCGGACCGTACTTTCCCTGGTCGATCGCTTCCAGGGCGGTCCAGAGCCAGCTCGGAATCGCGTGGCTGCCGATAACGGTCGTCGGGAGTAAGCCATAAGAGGTCGCCATATCCCCTCCTGTTTCGAGGTGATTATTATAGGGGAGAACGCGCGGCTCGTGGAGAGCCGACAACTGAGACAGGCCCGTATTCTCCGGTTGCTTGTCCGCCCACGATTCCGCGACGGATCTCGATTCCCGGAAACTCTTGACAGGCGTGTCGGCTTGTTTTACGATGGCATTATCTTAGATACTAAGAAATTGCGTGCATCAGAAGCACTCGAATGGAAGGACGGTTTCGCGCGTGGAGACTCCGCGCGGGCCTACCCGCCCCGGCTCCTGGACGCAACGCTCCTCACGATCCGAGTGAACAAATCGCTCGCCGCCTGCAACTAATTCCATGGTCCTTTCGTCAAAGTGATTGGATGCGGGAATTGACCGACCCTACTCCCTGCCCGACGGTCCGAAAACGCGGGATGCGCCCGGGTTCGGCGGCAATGCGATCGTAACCGGACGCGGTATTGATACCCAGTAGCCGCGCTTTACTCTCGTGGTCGGTCAGCCGATCCACCAGTCGCCGAGTGACCGAGCCTGACCGTCCGCCTCGCTGGCGGCACGAACGGAGCGGCGACTCCGAGCATTCCCACGCGCGACGACCCCAACGAAGGAGAGTTTTTATGCCCCGATGGAATCTCTGGCGGATCCTGGCGGTCGTGCCGGTCCTGGCGCTCGCCGCGTGCCGCGCCCCCGCGAACGGTCCCCAAACGCCGACGGCGAAAAATGCCATCACCGTCGCCGAGACAACGGCCACCGTCGGATCGATCGCCTCGATCCTGAGCTACAGCGGCAGCGTCACGCCACGCTGGACCGTGAGCATCGTGCCCCTGATCGCCGGTCAGGTGACGGACCTGAACGTCCAGGCGGGCCAGGTGGTCAGGAAGGGCGACGTGATCGCGGTACTGGACCACCGCACTCAGGACGACCAGCTCGCGACCGCCAGAGCGAACCTTGCGTCGGCGCAGGCGAAGCTGAACAGCATCAAGGCCGGCGCGCGGCCGGAGGACGTGGCCGCGGCGAAAGCAAGCGCGGCGGCGGCCCAGGCGGCGGTCTCCGCCCTGGAGAACGGACGGCCGAGCGTCATCGTCCAGGCCCAGGCGAACCTCGACGCCGCGAAGGCCAAGCTGGCCGAGGCGCAGGCCGGCGGGCGCCCGCAGACGATCGCTCAGGCCCAGGCGAAGCTCGACGCCGACCAGGCGGGGCTCGATAAGCTTCAGAACGGCCCGACGCCCCAGGACGTGACGAACGCGAAGCTCGCGATTGAGCAGGCAAAGGACCGACTGTACTCGGATCAAACCCTCGGCGACCGTCAGGTGTCGCAGGGACTGATCACCCAGGGCGAACGCGCGGCATCGTTGGCCGCCGATCAGACGGCGATCGACTCGGCCAACAACCAGCTCGCCAAGCTCCTGGCCCCGCCCCGACCGGAGGATCTGGCGCAGGCCAGGGCCGCGGTCGCTGCCGACCAGCAGGCGCTGGCGCTTGCCAGGCAACCGGATACCGCCGCGGATATCGCCCAGCTCAAGGCGGCGGTGGATCAGGCGCAGTCGGCGCTCGACCAGGCCCGGCAGCCCGGCAGCGCCGCGGCGATTACCCAGGCAAGGCAGCAGGCGGCCGCCCAGGAGGCGAGCGCCACCAAGACCGCTCAGCCCTACACCACGAACGACATTGCCGAGGCCGAGGCCGGCGTCGCGGTCGCCCAGGCTGGCGTCCAGACCGCCCAGTCGGCGCTGGCCGACACGACGATCAGCGCGCCCGCGGCCGGCATCATCAGCGACGTGCCGGTCGCCCCTGGCTCCCTGGTGGGCGCGAATAGCCCGATCGCGACCCTGATCTCGCCGAACCTCGAGGTCGACGTCAGCGTCGAGCAGGGCCAGGTCGGCCTTTTCAAGGGCGGCCAGACGGCGACGATCACCGCCGGCGGGTCTCCGATCGCCGCGAAGGTCTTCGAGGTCGCGCCGACGGCCGATGCCCAGACCCGCAAGTTCACCGTCAAAGTCGCGCCAACTCAGCCGGCCAGCCCGTTGCGCGCGGGCATGTCGGCGACGGTGAGCATCACGACCGGCGGGCAGCAAAACGCAGTGCTGATTCCCAAGGACTCGATCATCCAGCGCGGCGGCGAGCAGGTCGTCTTCACCGACGTGAACGGCCGGGCGGCGATGAGCACTGTCCAGACCGGCCTGAGCGACGACCGCAACATCCAGATCACCAGTGGCTTGAAGGCGGGCGCGCGAGTCATTCTGCCCGGATCGCTCGACCTGGCGGACGGTGACGCGGTCGTGGCCGCCCCGGGCCTGTCCGCGACCCCGGTCGCGACGCCAGCGGCGAGCCCGTCCCCGAGCCAGCCGTCGCCGGTGGCAGCCAAGAGCGGACATTGAGCGACGGGGAGGAGAATCGACCATGAGCCCCACCAAATTCTCGCTCCGCAATCCGCTGGTCATTACCGCCATCACCCTGGCGCTGGCGTTCTTCGGCGTGTACTCGTACCTGACGATGGGCGTCGGGATCGTGCCGAACGTCAGCTTCCCCGGGGTGATCATCATCACCACCGACGCCGGAGCGGACCCGGCGACGATCGAGACCCAGGTCACCAAGCCGCTCGAGGACGCGATCTCGGCGCTGCCCAACGTCGATACGATGACCTCGACCTCGACCGAGGGCGTTTCCAACATCACCGTCCAGTTCACCACCGCCGCGAACAGCGAGCTGGTGCCGGTGGACGTCGAGCGGGTGGTCAACTCGGCGCGCGGCAAGCTGCCCTCGACCGCCGACCCGCCCTCGATCCAGAGCTTCGATACCAGCGCGATTCCGGTCGTCGTGGTCGCGCTCTCCGGGCCCCAGCCCCTTGACCAGCTCCGCCAGCTCGCCCAGGACCGCGTCCAGCGTCAGCTTGAAGGAATCAGCGGCGTTGGCTCGGTGACGGTGTCGGGTGGACAGGTGCCGGAGGTCGACGTCAAGGTCGATCTCGACAAGCTCCAGGCGCATCACCTCGGGATCAACTCGGTGGCCCAGGCGCTGCAAAGCGAGCAGCTTCAGATTCCGGCCGGCTCGCTCACCCAGGCCACCAAAGATGTGAACGTCCGTCTCAACGGCCTGGTGACGACGCCGGATCAACTGGGCGACATCGTGATCTCCCAGACCCCGCAAGGGCCGGTGTACGTCAAGGACGTGGCGACGATCGACAACACCTTCGCCAAGGCGACGGCGATCAGCACGGTGAACGGCAAGCCAGCGGTCGCGCTGGTCGTCACCAAGCTGGCCGCGGCGAACACGATCGCGGTGTCGGGGGCGGTCCACCAGAAGCTGGCCGAGCTCCAGCCGACGCTGCCGACCGGCGTGCGAGTGGATCCGGTGTTCGACCTGGCGACCTACACCCAGCAGTCGTTCGATGCGATTCAGCAAACCTTGATCGAAGCGGTGTTCCTGACTGGTCTGGTGCTGCTGGTGTTTCTCCACACCTGGCGCAGCACCCTGATCGTGCTGATCGCGATCCCGACCTCGCTCCTGACCACGTTTGGCATGATGAATCTCCTCGGACTCGACCTCAACCTGTTCTCGATGCTGGCGGTCACCCTCTCAGTCGGCATTCTGGTGGACGATAGCATCGTGGTGCTGGAGAACATCTACCGACACCTGGGGTTGGAGGAGCCACCGTTCGTCGCGGCGATCAACGGTCGGAGCGAGATCGGACTGGCGGCGATCACGATCACCATGCTCGACGTGGTGGTCTACGTGCCGATCGCGCTGATTCCGGGCATCGCCGGCGAGTTCATTCGGCCGTTCGCCCTGGTGATCGCCGCGGCGACCCTGACCTCGCTGGCGGTCTCGTTCACCCTGACGCCGCTGCTCGCCAGCCGCTTCCTGCGGACCGAGCACGCGCTCCACCTGGGCAGCGGTCCGCTAGACGCCTTTGGGCGGCGCTGGGAGGCGGGGTTCGACGCGGTGAGCGACGCCTACCGCCGATTGCTCCACGGGGTGCTGACCGGCCGCGCCCTCCGGTTC
>JBOGTX010000841.1:0-2188 GCA_050695695.1 Chloroflexota bacterium | reverse complement strand
ATCCACGTGCCCATGCCTCCTATCGGTCGATCTGCTGCTAGCCGAGCGACAGACCGGGTGATGAGGTGGGTATTTCGAGCATCGCCGTAGTACGCGATGGCGGTCAGCATCGCGATCAAGCGGTCAGTGATCGCTTGGTACTGTTTAAGACGCTCTTGAAATGCATCATAGGTCGGGTTTGATCCAGTTGCTCCAAGGTGAGTTCCGGTGAGTCGGGCATGAACGTCTTCGGTCTCGTCGCGAAGCAACTCATCGAGACGAATGCGATGAAGGTCATCGACGAGATACCTCTTTACCGTCGCGACCGCAGCCGGAACGGAGAGCGGATGTGGGTGTGCGATCTGGCGAAGAGAAACGACCTTCTCGACCAACGACGTGAAGGCTGCATCCGCGTCGGCAATCGCAACTTTGATCGCTCTGCGGTTATCGAAAATGTCTTGGGCCACCGGCTCTAGGGGACTGCGGGCCAACCAGAAGGTCGCGTATCTGCGGTTTGGCGCGCGCAGGATAGCCTTGCGCAGCGCGATATCCCACACACCAGACCAGCCAGCGATGATGAGCCCGAAGTCGTCCAGGACGCGATCGAGGTACCCGTCGAGTTCGGGCGAGTATGCCTCAAGTTCTTCAGGTGTGTTCCTGATCCTGGCGTCGAGGTAGTCGCCATGAAGTTTGAGGACGACGCAACGCGAATGGGCATAAGGGGTCGCGCCCTTTATCTTATCATCCGAGTCGATCACGTCGGGATAGACGCCGCGCTCATTGAGCGCTAGCTCCAGGAGACGATCGAAATTGGTCGTCAGAATAAGGCGGACGCACCCGATATCAACGAGCTCGCCGATTGCCTTATGGGCAGTCGTCGGGGCCTTTATTCCGTTCACTCGCTCGTCTTCCGTTGGCTCGAAGTACGGTCGAAGCAGCGCCATGCGGTCCGTAGCCGACCCGGTGAGATGGTCGAGGAGTTTCGAGTACTCCGGCGGTTCGGAGAAACGCTGGCGATACCAGGTCGCTGGATCGGGCTCGCACTCCTCCTCGGTCATCGCCGCGACTTTCCGAATGAGGTCGAGAACGATATCCCATCCGGTGGGGATGCCTGCGGCGCGAGAGATACCGGAGCCAAGCAAAAGTGCATAGACACCCGGGTTGGCCTCGACTGACAGCGCGAGCTGAAACATGGGTTCAAGTTGCACGGTGATCAGTCCTCGTCATAGCTCCAAGTTGGGCTCTTCCGCCGCTCGCTCATTGAGAAATGATGGAATCAGACACGGTTGATTATTGACCTCGCCGCCACTGAGGCGAAATATGTACTACGAATCGTATTACAGTTGGCGAGAGAGAACCAGATGGCAGCGGGAATCACCACCAGCATCCGGATGCCGAAGGAGGTCCGTGACCTGTACGAGACCCTCGCTCAGGTGATTGGGCCCCGCCGCCGGTCGGGTTCTTGGAACGTTCTTACGCGCGGTCAACGGCCTGGCGCTGTTGCCGCTGCTGGGCCGCCCCGGCGAAGTACCCCAGACGCGCGAGCGCCTGGTGGCTCGCTACCCCTATCGCATCGTCTACCACATTGACGAGGCCCACGAGGTCGTCGAGATCTGGCGCGTCCTGCACGCCGCACGGAGCTGACCGCTCGAAAGCGGGTCACCGGATCCCGCCGGCCTTCGCCGCCTCGAGCTCGGCGATCAGCGCGGGGTGGATTCGGCCGTTGCTCGCGGCGATCTCACGACACTCGGCGTGGTAGGGCGCGCCGTCGAGCTGGGTCACCGTGCCGCCGGCCTCCTGGATCAAGAGCGCGCCGGCCGCGCAGTCCCAGGGCGAGAGCGTCGCTTCCCAGAAACCGTCCAGCCGCCCGACCGCGACGTAGGCCAGACCAAGCGCCGCCGCGCCGGCCCGGCGCAGCCCCTGGGTTTGGAACGCCAGCCGAACGAACTGGTCGAGGGCGAGCTGCATGCGGCTCCGGTCGTAAGGGAAGCCGGTCTCGAGCAGGCTCTCGATCAGGGTATCGGCGCGGGAGACGCTGGCCGGCTGGCCGTTCAGGGTCACGCCCTGGCCGCGCTGGCCGACGAAGAGCTCGCGGCGCAGCGGATCGAAGATCACGCCGAGCTCGAGCTGACCGTTCCGCTCGTAGGCGATCGACACGCAGAACATCGGATAACCGTGGGCATAGTTGGTCGTGCCGTCGAGCGGATCG
>JBOGTX010000840.1:0-9294 GCA_050695695.1 Chloroflexota bacterium | reverse complement strand
CCGATCGAGGCGTTGAGGTACGAGTAGAAGCGGATCGAGTCAGCAAGCCGGGCCCCGCGCGATTCATTGATCCGGTCCCGCGCTACCAAGACGCGGGATCGCTCGGCGTGGCGCCGGGGTGACCTCTCCCTCGGTCCCTTCTCTACCCCTGACCCCCTTCTCCAGGCATAGGGGAGGGCGAAAAACTGTCCAAAGGAGGAGGGGATGGGTTATGGTCAAGGGAGGAGGAGAGGGTCAGGCGGTCGCCGTCACTCTGCGGGGCGGATCGCTCGACCGACTGAACCCCACCACGACCATGCCAGATTCGCTGCCCTTTGACAACTCCCGGTCGGAGCAGGCGACGCCGTTGGCGACGACGATCCTGGAGTGGCTGATCGAGCCGTTGGCCGCGGCCGGGTACCATCGGCCCTTCGCCAAGCGGCTGGCGGTGCTGGTGAGCGGCGCGCTCGTCGCCAACACCGCCCGACGCGGAGACCTCGCGACCGCGCTCGTCGGCCTGCACCTGAGCGCGGCTACGCCCGAGAGCATCGCGCGACGGATCGCCCGGCTCCTGGACGATCCGGCCGCGGACCCCGCGCGGCTGTTGCCGGCCCTCTTCACCCCCGAACTGCTGGCCGAACTGCTGCGGGGCGAGCTCACCGCCCACGCCGCCAACGTCGCCAGCGGGGTCGCCCATCACCAGCGCTTCCGTCCCCTCCACCTGGTCGTCGATTTGACCTCCAAGGCGGAGCAGGTCGTCGTGCTGGCGGTGGGCCTGGCCTATCGGGGAATCGTCCTGCCCTTGGCGGCGCGGACCTGGCCCCACAATCAGGCGCTGGCTCCGGACACCTACTGGCAGCACCTGCTCAGCGCCCTCAGCGAGGTCCCGGCGCGCGTGCCTAGCGTCTTGCGCGAGCACGTGCTCCTGGTCGCGGATCGGGCCTTTGGCGTGCCGCGCATGGTCGATGCGGCCAACGCACTGGGCTGGGCCTGGGTCCTGCGGGTCCAGGGGCGCGTTCAGGTCCGCCTCTCGGAGGGGACGATCCGGCCCCTGCGCACCCTGGTGGCGCACCCCGGCGCGACCTGGTTCAGCGGGTTCGCACCGGTGACCCTGAGCGAGGACGACCCCCTCCCGACCGTCGCGGTGTTCCAGGACGCGGGATGGCGTCCGGCCCAGGTGATCGCCGTTTGGGACGCGCGGGCCGACGAACCCTGGCTGCTGATCACCAACCGCGCGGCGAGCCGTGACCAGGTGTTGGCCTATGCCCACCGCTGGGCGATCGAACGCCTGTTCCTGAGTTGGAAAAGTCACGGCTGGGACTTGGAAACCCTTCACCTGCGCACCCCCGCGCGCGTCGGCCGGTTGGTCGCGGCCCTGGCGATCGCGACCTTCTGTTGTCTGCGAATCGGGGCCGCCCACGCCGACACGCTCCTCGCCGAAGTGGCCGACCGCGCGGCGCACCCCATCGCCGTCTGCCAGCCGCCCTTGCCCGGCTTCGGCCCGACCCCTCCGGATCATCGCCCCTACCCTGCCCATTTCCGTCTGTTCTCCTGGGGACGTAAGGTGCTCGCTCTCTCCGCGGCCTGCTCCCACACGCCCGCCTTCTGTCGCGTCCTTCCCCACTGGCAAGCCCCGATCTGGTCCATCCAATGCTCCCAGATCAGGGAGGCCGCCGCATGACTGTTTTTCGCCCTCCCCTATGCCTGGATAAGGGGGTCAGGGGGTAGAGAAGAGGTCGGGAGAGAGGTCACCCCGGTCTCCTCACGCCGCCGGGCGCATGGCGCCGGCGTATTTCTGGCGCAACCTGGGCAGGACTTCCTTGCCGTAGAACTGGATGAACTCGCCCTGGCGCGGGCCAGGGGCGTGGAAGAAGAGCTGGCTGGCGCCAAGCTGAATGAAGCGCTCGGCGAAAGCGACGTGGTCGGCCGGGTTGGCGGAGATCAAGAAGCCCCGCTCGACGGCCGCGTCGCTCAAGCGGCCGGCGAATTTTTGCAGGTCGCGGGGGTCGTAGACGCCGTACTTCTCGCGGTCGTCGAGCAGGGTGCTGGCCCAGAGACGGGCATCGGCCAGCGCCTCGGTCGGGTTATCGGTACACATGACGTAGAGCTCGACCGCGCGCGCCAGCGACCGGGGGTCGCGGTGGGCATCCCGCGCGCCGCGCTCGAGCGCCGGGACCAGAACGTCGCGGTAATGGTCGACCGAATCGGTCCCGGCCGGTACCATCCAACCATCGGCGTGCTGGCCGGCCAGTCGCACCGAGGTGGGCCCGGAGGCGCCGACGATCAGTGGGATGGCTGACGGCGACTTGACGTAGAGGTGGGCGTCGCGGGTCTGGAAGTAGCGTCCGCGGTAGGTCAGGTGCTCGCCGCCCCAGAGCCGACGAATGACCGCGATCGCCTCGACCAGCCGATCGTGGCGATCGCGGTAGTCCGGCCAGCAGCCGGTCGTTGCCCTTTCGCTGGGCGCTTCGCCGGTGCCGAGGCCAAGCCAGAAGCGTCCGGGAAACATCGCGCCGAGGGTCGCGGCGTGCTCGGCGATCACCGCGGGATTATACCGGAAGGTGGGGCAGGTGACGCCGGTCCCGAACTGAACGCGCCGGGTTCGGGCGCCAACCGCGCCCAGCCAGGGCCAGACCGAAAAGCACTGGACGCCGTCGTCGCGCCAGGGATGGAAGTGATCGCTCGCGGTGATCGAGTCGAACCCGCACTTTTCGGCCTCGACGACCCAGTCCAATAACTCGTCGGGGCCGAACTGTTCGGTCGACGCCTTGTAGCCCAGAACCAACATGGCTGCACCTCTTCAGGTTCAAGGGTGGGTCGAGATCGACGACGGGCGGCAAGATCCGGACCGATCGAGCTCAAAGCGTATCCGGCGTGCCGTATTCTCCCGGATTGCAATGCTCTTAGTCGTATCCCTGGTTCATCGGGGGTGTTTGCTTATGTAGAATTACGAGCACGTGACGGGAGATCCGAAGCTCAAGGATGACCGGAGGATCGTACCATGGGTACTTGCCTGCTTGCACCTCCCTGCTCGCCGAAGAGCGCACCGCCGACGACCGGGCAGGTGATCGGCCAGGGAACCGTTCGAGATGTCAGCGAGGGCGCCGGCCGACGCGACGATGGCGCGCCAGTCGCGCCAACTCGTACCCGAGCCTGGCGTGATCGTGTCACCACCGGCTGGCTCGACGCCGCGGATCGCCTCGCGGACCTGAAGCCGCGATGGCGCGGGATGTACGAAGCCGTGGTCGCCGCGGTGGGCGCGCGTTTGCGCCGCTATCCGTCGGTCGACCTCCTGATGACCGCCTACTTTCAGAGCACCGACTTCGCCGCCGAAGAGATCCAAGCGCGCTACCCGAACGTTCCCCATCCGTGGGACGTCCGTCTCATCGAGGACGTGGCCTGGGGACGCCGACTGCGCGAGATCCAGGAGTCGGCGGCCCTTGCCGCGATTCCCGAGATGACGGCGCGTTCCTCCCCGGCGGCGGAGCACGCGGAGCTGGGAGCGCGGTGCGCCGCGGACGACGATTGGCCGGGCGCTCGACGGGCATTCCAGGCCGCGGTGGCCACGGCACCGACCGTCGGATCGTACTGGCAGCAGCTTGGGATCGCCTGCGGACGGCTGGGCGACTGGCGCTGGGCCCAGGACGCCCTTGAACGGGCGAGCCGCCTGGCTCCGACCGGCGAGTTGGCGACGCTCCTGAGTGAGGTCCGGACCATGCGGCGGGTCGTCCGACAGCTTCGAGATCGCCCCTTCGACGCCACGCTGCACACGCGCATCGGGACGCTGCTGATGGCCTGGGAGCACGGCGACCTGGCGCTCGATCACCTGAAGCGCGCGATCGAGCTCGCGCCGTCCTGGGCGACTCCGCGGATCCACCTCGGCCTCGAATATCACTATCGCCAGGAGTGGGACGCGGCCGAGGTCTGCTATCAGGCAGCACGCGAGCTCGGCTCGGATGAAGCGAGCCTTAACCTCTTGATCGAAGCCTGCGAAGCGCACGACTTACCCACGGAGCGCCCGCTGGACGTGGTCTCCTGACGGTGGCATGATAAACTCCCTGGCGTGGCCGCGAGACCGTTAAGGGGGAGGAGCTATCACGTGAAGATCGCCGAGGTCGAGCCACTCAAGATTGGTGGGGGTCTTTTCGTCCGAATCACGACCGACAGCGGACTCGTCGGTCTGGGTCAGTCCGCCTGTTGGGCCTACCCGGACGCCGTCCGCGAGGTCATCCAGACGTTCAAGACCTGTCTCGTCGGGCAGGATCCGTTGCGGATCGAGCACCACTGGCAGTACCTGTATCGCCTGGGGCCGTTTCGGGGCTCGGTGCTCAGTGGCGCGGTGAGCGCGGTCGACATCGCGCTCTGGGACATCAAGGGCCAGCATCTGCAGGCGCCGATCTGGGATCTCCTCGGCGGGAAGTGCCGCGACAAGATCCGGCTCCATCTGCTGATGGCCGGGGGTCGCCCCGATGAGGTGCACGCGCACGCACTGGCGGCGGCGCGCGAGGGCTTCACCGCGATCAAGTTCGATCCGGTCCCGCCCGGCTATCCCGACCTCTCGCTGGCGGCCCTGGTCGGGGAGGTGGTCGACCGGGTCGCGGCGGCGCGCGAGGCCGTCGGGAAGGACGTCGACCTGATCCTGGAGATCCACCGCAAGCTGACGCCGCTCCAGGCGATTCCGGTCGCCGAGGCGGTCAAGCAATTCCAGCCGCTCTTCTTCGAGGATCCCATCCAGATCGACAGCATCCAATCGCAGGCCGCGATCGCCCGTCAGGTCGCGATCGGCGTCGCCAACGGCGAGCGCATGCACACGATCTGGGAGTTTCGGGAATTGCTCGAAGCCGGCGGCACGCAGTTCGTCCGGCCCGACGTCGGCCTGGCCGGCGGGCTGACCCACTGCAAGAAGATCGCGGCGATCGCCGAGTCGTACCACGCCGCGGTGGTCACCCACAACTTCCTCGGGCCGGTTCTCACCGCCGCATCGGTCCACCTCGATACCTCGATCCCCAACTTCCTCGTCCAGGAGTACTCGAAGGTCGACGAGGAGCCAAAATCCTCCGCCTTCCTGGGCACGCTCCGCCGACAGGGAGGATACCTGCCGGTGCCCGACCTGCCCGGTCTGGGAGTCCGGCTCGATCCCGAACGATCGGCCGAGGTCGAGCCGGTCATCCCGGGTAACCGCGAGCTCCCGCTGCGCGCCGATGGCTCGGTCGCCTATTCGGTTTGACCGGAGAAGGGAGCGGTCGATCAGGCTGGACGAATCGTCGAGATATGGTGTATAATGGCGATGTAAACCTGGCACCCGTCCGGCCGGCGATTCGTCCGTCTCGATCGCGCCACTCATCAAGGAAAATTTCGGAATCCGCTTCCCCGCTTCATCGCTCAGGGCCGACCTCGGACATCGCCGAAATCGAGGGGCGAAGACGTGGCGCTGAGAACCGAGACCGCCGCGACCCTCCTGCTGATTGGCTGCACGCTTGCGCTGGCGGTCGTCGTCGATAACGTGGTTCAGCCGCGCAGCCAGCTGGTCTCGTCGCCCTACGCGATTCCCATCCTCATCGGCGCCTACCGGCTATCGCGTTGTGGCGCGATCCGCGCCACGGCCGTCGTCGTCCTGGCCGCCCTGGCCACCGCGCTGGTCAATCGGGCTCCCGTGCTCCCGGTCGCACTCAATGTCCTCTCCCTGGTGATCGTCGGCGTCATCGCGATCCTCCTGGGCATCGAGCGGCGGCGAAGCGGCGCGCGGACCCAGGAGGTCCAGGCGCTCAACGATCAGCTTCGCACGGCCAACCTGCGACTCGTCGCCCGGAACGCCGAGGCCAATCGACTCGAAGCGGATTCCAAGGTGGCCCGGCGCGAGATCTCGCAGATCCTGGAGAGCATCACCGACGCGTTCTGCGCGCTGGATGACCAGTGGCGATTCACCTACATCAACGGCGAGGCGAATCGCCTCTTGCGTCGGGTTTTCGGACGAGCGCCGGGGGTGTTGCTGGGAAAGGGCCTCTGGGAAGAGTTTCCCGGGGCACGGGGGTCGCAATTCGAGCGCGATCTCAAGCGGGCCATGACCGAGCGCCGACCGGCCTCCTTCGAGGTTTTCTACGCGCCCGCCACGACCTGGCTGGAGATCCACGCCTACCCCGCGCCGGTCGGCCTCGCGCTGTACTTCCGCGACGTCACGACGCGCATGCGCGCGGAGGAGGAGCGAGAGCACCTGCTGCGGCAGGTCGAGTTCGAGCGCGCTCGCTTCCAGACCATCCTCGGCAGCACGGTGAACGCGATTCTCTACGTCGAGCGCGACACCGGCCGGCTCCTGGCCAACGTCGCGGCCGTTCACCTTTTCGGCCACCCGCTTGACCCCGGGGCCGGCGAGTCGCAATATCTGAGTCAGCTCTTTTATCCCGATGGGCGCCCCCTCGCGCTGGACGAGGCCCCGTCGCTACGGGCCGCGGCGGGCCGGACCACCGCGCAGCAGGAGCTCCTCGTCATCCAGCCGGGGGGACGGCGGATACCGGTGCTGGAGAACGCCGCGCCGGTCTATGGCCTGGCCGAGAGGGTCATCGGCACGGTGACCGTCTTTCAAGACATCTCCGCCCTCAAGGACGTCGAGCGCTTGCGTGAGGAGTGGACGTCGGTCATCGCGCACGACCTGCGCCAGCCGGTCACCCTGATCCTTGGCTACGCCGGTCTGCTCACCAGGGCGATCCAGGCCCCGGAATCAGCCGAGGAACGCCGGGCGGTCGAGCACATCCTCGTCGCCACCCGAAATCTCGCCAAGATGATCGGAGACCTGCTCGATCTTTCGCGAATCGAGACCCGCCACCTCGCCCTGCAGCGCCAGGCGGTGGATCTGCCGGCGCTGATCCGCGACGTGGTCGAGCGGGTTTCCGACCTGACGACGGGTCACCCGGTGCGGATCGAGGTCGGCGGCGCGATTCCCCCACTCCGCCTCGATCCCGCGCGCATCGAGCAAGTCTTGATCAATCTCCTCTCGAACGCCGTCAAATACAGCTTTCCGGGGACCGAGATCGTCGTCGCTATCGCGCGACACGACGATGACGTGGTGACCTCGGTGACCGACCACGGACCCGGCATCACCGCCGAGGAGCTACCCCGGCTGTTCGCCCGGTTTTACCGGACGCCAGAAGCGCAGGTGGGCGGGACGACTGGCCTGGGACTCGGCCTGTACATCGCGAAGGGGCTGGTCACCGCCCACGGCGGGCGAATCTGGGCGGAAAGCCAGCCCGGTCGGATGACGACCTTCTCTTTCACGTTGCCGATCCAGGAGACGGAAGGCTAGCGGCTGTCTGAAAAGCGCCCAAAGTGCCCGCTGGTCGCGCCGGGTCGGCCGGGGCACGATCGACCGGATCCGAGGCAACCCGCGCTTCTCAGACACCCGCTAGCCTGGGGGGCTGTCATCTCGAGTCGTGAATCGCCGCATGACAGTGTCATCGCGAATCAGGTGGCCTGAGGTTGGACATTGCTGACACGACCAAAGATCTCCGATCGGCGCATCGTCGCTCGCCTGGGCGAGCGCTTTGGCCTGCGCATCGCCCAGGTCGCCTTTCTTCCGATTGGCGCGGACGTCCGGAGCGCGGCTTTCCGAGTGACGACCGACGCCGGCCGGCGATACTTCTTGAAGCTGCGCCGGGGGGCGTTCGACGAGATCGCGGCCGCGGTCCCAGCCTTCCTCCGCGCCCAGGGCATCCGTCGGGTCATTGCTCCAATCGCGACCACCACCGGCCAGTTGTGGGAGCGCGTCGACGGCTTCACCTGGCTGGTCTACCCGTACGTCGAAGGAAGCAACGGCTTTGAAACGGCGCTCTCGAGAGCGCAGTGGATCGGGCTCGGCGAAAGCCTGCGGGCCATCCATGCCGCGGTCCTGCCCGCCGAATTAGCGGCGCGGGTGCCCCGGGAGGACGACGCGCCGCGGTGGCGGAAGCGCGTGCTGGCGTTCAACCAATCGGTAGGCGGGAACGCGCCGATCGATCCGATCGCCGCGCGTCTGGCCGCCTTCTGGGCAGCGAAGCGCGGCGAGATCGGGTCGATCGTGGAGCGCGCCGAACGGCTCGCCCAGATGTCGCGGGGTCGAGCGCGCGACTTCGTCATCTGTCACGGGGACCTGCACGGCCGCAACGTCCTGGTGGGCGCGGACGATGAGCTGACGATCGTGGACTGGGACGAGCCGATCCTGGCGCCAAAAGAGCGCGACTTGATGTTCGTGGGCGGTGGCGTGGGTGGGGTTTGGAGCCAGGCTCGAGAAGTTGCCTGGTTCTACGAAGGCTACGGGCCGGTCGAGGTCGATCCGGTCGCGCTTGCCTACTACCGCAACGAGCGGATCGTGGCGGATCTCGCCGCGTATGCCGACCAGATTCTTGGCGCGCGGGGGAGCGCCGAAGATCGAGAGGAAGGGCTGCGGCAGGTGATCAGTCAATTCCGCCCTGGCGGCGTGGTCGAGATCGCGCGCCGGTCATACCCGGGGTGACGCCACCTCGACCTCGAGGGTGTAGCCAGTCTGCTCCGCGACGCGGCGTTGCCATTCGGCGATCTCGTCGGGTGAAGCGGCTTCGTCGGCGGCGAGGCGCACGCGAATTCGCTCGTCGGCCGGGTGGATGCCGGGCCCTCGGGCGATCCGCCGCGCCACGACCTGACGGACCAGCTCGATCACCGCTCCCTGGCGGGGCTCGCCCGCGACGACGATCGGCCAGCCCAGGCTCGCGGCCAGTCGGTCGAGGGCTTCCGCCCAGCGCCGGCCGATCGCCGGAGTCAGGAACGCGACTTCGATCGAGTCGCCGCGCTGGCCAACCCGGTGGACCGCCGCGCCCTCGAGCGCCAGCGATTCTTTGATCGCGTCGATCGCCAGGCCGATCTCGAGTGGGGCGAGTCCTTCGACCGACGGGCGAGTGACGAGCGCCGCCGGCTCGGCGACCGTCTCGCCAACCGCCGGCCGATCCGGGTCCAGGTCCGACCCTCGAAATCCAAGGGCGTAGCCGGTTTCGTCGCGAAACGCCGATCGGGCAGCCGCGATTGCTTCCGCCGAGGCGACGCCGTCGACTCTGGCCTCCACCTCGCGCATTTGAACCCGGACGCTCGGCGGTGCGAGAAGCCGGAGGCCGGCGGGTAGGTTCCGCTCGACCGCGGCGTGCAGCGCGCCTTGATCCGGCGTCGGCCGCACTTCGACGTGCCAGCCGCTCTCGGTCTCGAGCTGGGCGATTGTCTCCCGGTGGCGGTCGCGGGCCACGTCTGGAAAATGGAACCGCAGCTCGAGGCGACGCTCGGCCGGGTACAGGCTCGCTTTGACCAGGGTCGGATCCGGCC
>JBOGTX010000839.1:0-4159 GCA_050695695.1 Chloroflexota bacterium | reverse complement strand
GGCAGGGGGTGTGGCCTCGTGCCCGGTCGGCAAGCCGTCGCCGTGCCTATTCAGACACCCTCTAGTCGAGCTCGACGCCAAGCTCGACCGCCGCTGGCCGCGCCGCGACCGCGTCGGCGGTCAGCCGGCCCTCCTCGCAGACCAGCGCGATGCCGCCGCCCCGCAGCGGATGGTCCGGGTCACGGACCTCGAACGCCGCCACGCCGTGCTTCAGCCGCAGGTAGGCGGTGTGCTCGGTCGAGTTGCCCAGACCGCCCCACCAGAGGATCGTTCGGCGCTCGATCAGGTCATTCAGCCAGGTCTGGCCGATCTGAGCCGGGCTCAGGCCCAAGCGGTTGCCGTGGTCGGGGAGCGCGCGGAGAAAGGTGAAGGTGCCGCTGAGGTCGTCGTCGGTCGTGACCAGCGGACGTCCGAGGCGCTCGTTGACGTAAATACCAGACTTCGCCCAGCTCGGCGGAGATGCGCTCGTAGGACCAGCCCTCGAACGGCCGGCCGAGGTAGACCCCGATCAGCTTGCCGAGCACGCCGGCGTAGACGCGCTCCGGGTAGTCTTTTGGCGTAGACACCGCGCTCCTCCCGCCTGGGCGACCCGCGCCGCGCGGGCGCCGTCCCGATTCACCGGCAAGTATAGCGAGGGGTGACGGAGCGGGGGAAGATGTTTGGACCACGAATGACGCGAATCGGCGCGAACAGAGGAAGGGGGGTAGATCTCGGACCGCTCGGGGCGCACTCGCTGCGGTGGGCCTTTGCCCTCGGCCGTGGTCCCAACGGCCACTGGGGAGAAAACGATTCGGCACTTGCCCGCCGCTCCGCTGCACAGAAATACTTGGTTCCCGTAACCCGTTCGGTGGCCCCACTACCAACCGGATCACCAGTCACGGCTATCCGCCCAGCGCGCGTAGCGGGCCGTCCGGCTTTCGGGTAGACTTAGCCCTGATCGCCCGCCCATCGTGAGCAATTCGGGGCGCATCCGCGGCATCGGGAACGTGAGGAAAGACCATGAGTGACGCTGACCATATCGAGTACACCGTTCAGGTCTGGAAGGAAGGGAATCAGTACATCGCCCACGCCATGCCGTTGGACGTCATGAGCTCCGGGCCGACGCCCGAAGCAGCGCGACAGGCGCTGGATGAGGCGGTCCGGTTGTTCCTCGCCACCGCGGCTGGCGCGGGTACCCTCGTGGATGCGCTCGAGGAGGCCGGCTACCACCACCGAGACGGCCGTTGGGAAAGCCCCCGCTGGGTGGGAGTCGAGCGGCACGTCGTCACGGTGGGTAGCTGAGGATGCCCCGAATCACCCCGGTTCACTGGCGGAATCTGGAAAAAGTCGTCCTCGCGGTCGGCTTTCGCTTCGTGCGCCACGAAGGGAGTCATCGTTCTTATACGAAGCCAGGCGTGGCGCGGCCGATCGTGATCCCAGCTTACGACGAAGTTCCGGTGTCGATCATCCGGAATGCGTTGAGCACTGCGGGCATCTCCCGCGAAGAGTACTTCCGACTCCTCGACGAGTTATGAGACGAGCCGGGCCAAATTCTGCTGGGCAGACGCTCCCGGTTAACCTTGGCTTAACCGGTCGGGCGTACGCTTCGTGGCAACTCCGAGCGCCGTGGAGGAATGCCATGCGCCAGCGCACGCTCCGCCAGTTGCCCACCGGTCGCCGCGCCCCGTCTCGATCGACCGGCGCCGGCCCGCGCGCCGTGACCTCCGACGATCAGCGCGAAGCTCTCCTTGGCCCGCTGCGCGCGGTCGGCAATCAGGCCATCCAGCGCCTCGCCGCCGAGGGGCGCCTGGCCGGAGCCCTGACCTCGCGGCAAGGCGGGCTGGGAAACCAGGCGATCCAGCGCCTGCTGGCCGATGCGCCGAGGAAACCGGTTGCCGAGGGCGCCCGGCCATCTCCGCCCGCGCTGCAACGCGTGAAGTCCCCGGAGGAGCGCGCGAAGAAGCAGCGCCGAGTCGCCGGCGCCCTGGTGGTGATCGGCGAGCTGAAGGACAATCTGAAGGGCGGGCTGAAGAGCCACGTCTTCGACGCGACGCCGGTCGGCGGCGGCGCGCCCGACAAGGACGATCCGACCGGCCTGCACGCTTACAAGAACGGCAAGCTGCCGGGTTTCGTGTCGGTTCAGGCCACCGAGGGATCGACCAGCAAGGTCCATCAGATCACCTGGAAGAACAAGGACGGCGACAAGACCAAGGCCAGCACGATGTTCCCCACCTGGATGCCGGCCGAGCACGTCTGCACGCTGATCGCCCTGCGGTTCCCCGAGGATACCGGCGTCGTCGCCCAGAAGATCGACCTGACCGAGCTGGCCGCCCCGAAAGAGGACGTGAAGACCTACATCCAGCACGGGATGGACATCACGATCGCGAAGAGTGGTGACACGGTCTACCCGACGATGTAGGGCGCTGGCTTCCCCGACCGGCCACACCGTGATAGACTGGTGGCCAGGCAGGAAAGCCTGCCGCTCGTCGCGTCCGGGCGCGACACGCTCTTGGTTCACGCGTCGCGTCACCAGTCTTCGCGCGCCGAGCAGCATCTGGAGGACGAGGTGAGCCAGCTCGCGCGATCCATGCCATCCCCACCGGCGATCGATCCCGCCGATTTCGCTCGGCTGCGCGACCTGATCGCGGCCCGGCCCGACGAGGAGCGCTGGACGGCGATTCCCTGGGAAACCGACCTCTGGGCGGCACGCCGCCGGGCCGAGGACGTGAACAAGCCGATCTTCATGTGGGCGATGAACGGCAATCCCCTCGGCTGCGTCTGAAACAACGGGGTCGCGAGCCGTGCGCTCGCCTTCTCCGATCCCGAGGTGATTTCGGTGATCACCGACCGGTTCGTGCCGGTTGCTGAGAACTGTTCGCCGCTCCAGCACGCCCAGCAGGATGCGAAGGGTGAGTATTTTCGCCTGATCGCCGAGCAGGGCCACTACGCCGGTCGAACGATCCCCAGCACGAGCCGCCAGGGCCTCTACGCCTTCAAGGCCGATGGGACGCTGCTCGCTTCGATCAACACCCGAGAGGCCCGACCGCTCCTCGACATGATCGAGCAGGCGCTCGAGCGCTGGGACCAGAACCCCGACACCACGAAGGGCGCCCCCGAAACCTACGAGCCGGACCCTCGGTACCGCTCGCGGTATCCGGAGGGTGGGCTGATTCTTTTGACCACGACCCGCGACCTGCCGCGCGAGGTCGACACGCGTCAGGATGACCTGCGCCGCCAGGCGTTCAATCACGACTACGCCTGGTTCACCCGCGCGGAGGCGGCGTCGATCGTGCCGGCCGACCCCCGGGTTGGCCAGCGCGCGCCGGTGCCCGACCGGCTCGCGCGGCGAATCGCCCGCTTCCACCTGCTCGACAGCGCCCGGGGCGAGACCCCGGGCTGGCGTGCCGAGCACGTCGAGGTCGCCGACCTGACGGTCGAGGTCACCGGAGTGGCGGGTCCCCTGGTCGAGCTGCGCCTGGAAGGGCGGGTGCGCAACCACGCTCACGGCGACTGGCCGGTCCGAGGCTTCCAACCTCCCGAGCCCGATCAGGACCGCGGCTACGACGCCCGGCTGGTGGGCGATCTGACCTACGATCGCGAGGCGGGGGCCTTCACCCGCTTCGACCTGGTCGCGGTTGGCACGCGCTGGGGCGGCACCGAGTACAACGGCCGCTTCGACGACCTGGCGCCGGCGCCGATGTGGGTGCTCTTCGAGCTGGCCGGCACGCTTCCCCGCGACCGCACCCCACCCCACGCGAACCTGGGGGAATACTTCGCCTGAACCGGGCCCGAAGGGGTAAACCGTGGAGGCGCGACCCTCGCCTACTGCGACGATCACCTGCTGTTATACTAGTAACAGTATGGACAAGGATGTGCATGAGGCCTGTTGTCTGGGTCGGATCCAGCCGCGAGGACCTGCGGGAATTCCCGAAGACGGCTCGGCAACGGATCGGTACGGTGTTGCAGGTGGCCCAGGACGGTGGCAAACACCCTGACGTCAAGCCACTTCGAGGCCACCGAGGCGCGGCCGTGCTCGAGGTGGTCGAGGATTTCGACGGCGACACGTTCCGCGCGGTCTACACCGTCCGCTTCGCCGAAGCGATTTACGTGCTGCACTGTTTCCAGAAGAAATCGACCCATGGTATCGCGACGGCGCAACGGGATCTTGACCTGATTGACG
>JBOGTX010000838.1:0-2663 GCA_050695695.1 Chloroflexota bacterium | reverse complement strand
GCGCAAGACGTCGCGTCGTCGCATCGGACACTCTCCCCATCGGCCTGCCATTGGGTAATTCTACGCTCTCATGGATTCATTGTCGCGCGCAACCACCACGCCCCTTGCAAGTTTGCCGCGCTTCGTTCCAAAATTACCTCGCTACGGAAACGAGGAGAAAAGACCGACGGTCATCGCAAGTGAGCCATGGGTCGAGGTGTACGCGGTGCCGGGAATGTGACCGTGCTTCATCTGCGACAGTACGCTGAACGGGACCAATCCGCGGTGCGGGCGATTCGCAGCGCGGTGTACCCCGAGTACGACCACGAGCCGACGGGTTGGCTGGCCGCCAATCAGCTCGACGCACCGCCAAACCCAACGTGCCGCTACGTCGTCGACGATCCCATCACCCACCTGGCTATCGGCTACGCCGGCCTCTGGCCTTGGAGCGCCGATCTGGGAAAATACCGCCTCGACCTGATCGTCCATCCTCGGTGGCAGCGCCAGGGCGTGGGAGGCATGCTTCTCACGCGCTGCTTGAGAGACCTCGGTGATCTCCACGCGCAAACCGTCCAGGCCCGGGTTCGCGACGATCACGCCGAGGCCCGAGACTTTCTAATCAGGCGCGGATTCGTGGCCACTCAGCAGATGGATGGACTTACGTTAGAGGTGAGGCTATTCGATCCGTCGCTGGCCCGCGACAGCGCCCAGCACCTCGCTATTCAAGGAATCACGGTTCAGACGCTGGCAGAGATCAAAGCTGACAACGACGCATCGTTTCGGGAACTTTGCTCACTTCACAACGCCGTGCTGCCGGATTGGCCGGATCCGGACCCGCCCTCGTTAGCGTCGGTCTCGTTCGATGCGTTCGTGCGCCAACTTGTGGCGCTGAGGGTAGGTCTCACCGATGTCGTCGTCGCGGTAGAGAGGGGGCGGTTCGTCGGCTATTGCATCCTCTCCTTCGGGACAGCGGTCCACCCGAATTATCGAGGACGTGGCGTTGCGACTGCGCTCAAGGCGCGCGCGGTTGTCGATGCTCGTGAGCGTGGGATCGAGACCCTGTTCACCTGTACCGCCAACCCCGCCATGCGACGGATTAACGAGAAAATGGGATATCGGCACGTCCGGAGCGAGATTCGCCTGGTGAGACCGATTCCGGTTGAAGACTGGACGATTCGCCGCCGGTGTCATTCCGAGCGTGAGCGAGGAATCTCTGGCCCGGCGCGACGAAAGCCAGAGACCCCTCGCCGCGGCTCGGGGTGACAATAACGCGCGATTCAACCGGAATCCGTATCAGACGCTGCTGCTGGCAGGAGGTTCCATGCCCAGTCCTACCATGAACGAAGAGGCTCGTGTCGAGCCATCGATTCGGACGTTTGCCGAAGGGGGAAGGAATCCTTGTCTAATGATACACGAGCCGCCTCGGTCGCCTCGTTCCATCCGGTAGACCGGGATCGCTGGCCGGATCTGGTCCGCCTCTTTGAGCACCACGGTAACCCGGGCTATTGCTGGTGCATGCGCTGGCGTGTTCCAAGCGGCGAGTTCAACAGTCTGAAGAAGGAAGGCCGCCAGGCGGCTCTCAGCAGTCGCGTGACGGCTGGCGAGCCCATCGGGATCCTTGGTTACGTCGAGGGTGAGCCGGTTGGCTGGTGCTCGATCGCTCCGCGCACGAGCTATGCCGCTCTCGAGCGCTCGCGCGTCCTGAAACGCCTCGACGACCAGCCGGTCTGGGCAGTCGTCTGCTTCTTCCTCGATCGGCGGGTGCGCGGCCGGGGCTTCGCCCGCGACTTACTCCAAGCTGCCGTCGCCTTCGCTCGTGCCCAGGGAGCCACGATCGTCGAAGGCTATCCGGCGGAGCCCGGAGCAACCAGCTACCGCTGGATGGGCTCGCTGGCGACCTTCCAGGCAGCAGGGTTTCACGAGGTGAGTCCGGTGGGCAGCGGCCGGCGGATCATGCGCTACGTCGTGGATCAGACCGGCTAGTGTGAGAAGGCACTGGCTGATGGATCGTCATCACGGATGCAGTTTTTTGCCCTCGGCGAGCATGGCGACAAACGTCGCGATCCTTCGGGCGCGAGTCTCGGGCCTCTTCGCGTCCTCGACGCGGTAGAGGATCGCGTAGCGGTTCGTCCGGTCCAAGGTCGCGAAGAAGTCGCGCGCCGCCGGGTTTGCTTCCAGGGCGTGTCGCAGGTCGTCGGGCACCTCGATGGTGCTCGATCCGGCGTACGCCGCCTCCCACCGGCCGTCGGCCCTGGCCGCTTCCACTTCGCGAAGGCCGGCGGGCCGCATCCGGCCTTGCACGATCAAGTCGGTTGCCTTGTCTCGATTGCGCCGCGACCACTTGCTGCCCGGCCGCCGTGGGGTGAACCGCTGGAGCCAGGACTCCTCGTCGAAGGGATTCTTCTGCCCGTCGATCCAGCCATGGCAGAGCGCGACGTCGAGGGCCTCGTCGTAGGTGACACCTGGCTCGCTGGCGCCGCGCTTGCCGATCTTCAACCCGAGGCCCGCCGAGGCGGCGCCGTTCTCCGCGAGCCACGCCTCCCAGTCCGCCGCCGAGGCGAAGCCGAGCACCGGCCGGTCGCGGTTTTGCATCGTGTCCTTTCCTCCACTCTTGCGCGCTTCGATCTCATGTTACCCTAGATCCATAACGGGGGCTTGACAGGGCTGTCTGGAGGCCCGTATAC
>JBOGTX010000837.1:0-3222 GCA_050695695.1 Chloroflexota bacterium | reverse complement strand
GCGCAGGATCGTTAGCGTAGGAGCCATTGGTGTGATTCGCGACGGTCTGGTCGGGCGGGTTCCAGTAGGGCTCGTTGTGCGCGCCCAGCACGTCGAAGTACTTTTTCACCACCCCGCCCTGATACTGATACATCTGCTGCAAGTAGGTGATGTCGCGCTCGGCGATGTTCGGGTTGTTCACGCCAGTTGGCGTTGGCGCCCCCGAGACCACCAGCGCGTTCGGGTCCGCCGCCTTGATCGCTGGATAGGCCGCCTGAAGCAGTTGGACGTAGTTGCCGGGGTTGATGTTCCCGGGGCCAACTTCTCGGGCGAAATTCTCTTCGTTCCAGATCTCATAGGCCTGGACTTTCCCCTTGAAGTGCGTTGCCATCGCGGACATCAGGTTGGCGAAGTCCTGGGGATTCTTCGGATAGCTCCCGTTGGGAACCGATGCCCAGGCGGGCGCCGCGACGACGCTGAAGAGGACTTTCACGCCGGACGCGTTGGCGAGATTCACCGCCGAGTCCAGCGCGCCCCAGTTGAAGGAGCCCGGGTTCGGCTCGACGTCCATCCAGCGGACCTGCTGCTTGACCCAGCCGAAGCCGGCGCCTCGGACCAGGTTGAGGACCTGCTGCTGGTTCACGCCGTACATCTGCGCCTGGAATCCGTACTTGAAGCCGGTCGAGCTCGCCGGCGCGACGGCGACGGCCGGCGCTTCGATGTCGAAGGCGTTGGTCAGGTTGGTGTTCGGGAGGGTCGCCGGGTTGTTCACCCAGTTTGGCTTGGCGCTGTTGTATTGCTTGAAGAAGGGGCTGTTCTGCGCCTCATTGGCCAGATCGGCCGGCAGGTTGTTGCCGGTGATGATCGACTTCAGGTAGTCCGCCAGGAGCAGACCCTGGGTCGTGTGGGTAGCGTTGTCGTAGTGCATCACCCCGCGCTGGAAGCGCTGGTAGACGAAGTTGCTGTTCCTGGGGTCGGCGGCCGGCGCGCTGGTCGGCAGTCCCCACATCTCGAGGTCCAGCAGGGGGATGTAGCCAGGGCCGCCGCCGCCATTCGGAAAGGCGACGCTCAGGCTGACCGTATTGAAAAAGGTGTTGAAGAAATTCGTGGACATGCCGGCGACGCTGTTCGGCGCGTGGCTCTTGATCCAGGCGACGACACTGCTCGCGTAGTTCGGGCTTCCCACCGATGGCGCGGTCTTTGTCAGATTCGGGTCCGCAGCGGGAAAGGTGGCGCCGTTGATCGTCGTGTAGGGCATCAGGCTCGCGTCCAGGAGGTTCATCTGGCCGACGTTGCCATCGGGCTCGATCTCCAGGATGCGCCGCTGGAAGAACTGCGCGGTCTTCCCCATGAAGGTGAACGTCCGGCTCACCGGGTAGCCGAAGTTATTGACGCCGCCCCGCTTCTGGAAGTAATCCCAGAACTTGTCGTTGTCGATCCGGAAGTTGGTTTGGGGGAAGAACCGCGGATCGGCGGCCGCGGCCACGTTATCCTGAGTCGACGCGGCCGGCGCGGCGAGCGCGGGCGCGAAGTTGGCCAGCGCCATGGCGAGCGTCGCGAACAACGTGATCAGACGAACTAACAACGGACCTTTGAACATAACTACCTGGAACCTCCACCGTCCAGCGTTCTTATTTGGGCATCGAGGCGAGAGCACGATAAGCCGTTCGGACGGTCCCGTCCGGGTTCGTGATCGCCCAGTAATATTCCTCGTCGTCCTTGGTCCAATAGGGCGCGGCGATGTAAATCGCGCTCATCACCGAGATCCAGGGTTGCCAGTGCGCTTTCGCCCATTGGTACGCGCCGACCAGGTAATCGGCCTGCTGCTGGTCACTCACCGCGTGCCAGAGGTACGGTGAGCCCGACCGATGATCGGTGGTCCAGCCAAACTCGAGAACGGCGATTCGCTTGCTGGAATCTCCGTTTTGCTCCATCACCTTCCGCACGTCTTCGACGTGTCGGAAGCAATAGATCCGTCCAGCGCTGCCTTCGCCGTGGTTGTAGGCGGGATTCTTCGCCACGTCATCCGGACTCATGTCCGGTGGAGCTTTGTAGCCGGCGGCGTGGGCGCCCAGCAGGTCGAAGTACTTGGCGCCCCCGGCCTTGTAGATCTGCTGAATGAACTCGATGTCCGGCATGGCGATCGCGCCGGAGGCCGTTGTCGGCGAGAGGCCGGCGGAAATGACGTCGGCTTGCGGGTCGGCGGCTTTGATCGCCTCGTATCCCGCCTTCAGCAGCTCGACGTACTGCTTCGGGTCGGGCGGCTGATTGCCCCATTCGCGGGCGAGATTCGGCTCGTTCCAGATCTCGTAGGCGGCGATTTTGCCTTTGTACCGGGTGGCAAGCGCGTGCAGGAAATCGGCGAAGTCCTGAATCTTGTCGGGCGGACCATCCACCGGCCAGACTTTATCCGAGCGCGCCCAGACCGGCTGATTGTCGATCCGGGCGAGCAGCTTGAGGTTGGCCGACTCGATCAAGCCGATCAAGCGGTCCGGCTCGTTGAACTCGAGCTGGCCCTTCTGGTGCGGCTCGACGTACCGCCATTCGATACTCTGCTTGATCCAGCGAAAGCCACCCTCTTTGGCCAGCCCCAGGTCGCGCGACGCGTTCCCGCTTCCCCAGAGAAAGACCTGGATGCCGTAATCTGGACTGGTCATGCCTTGCGGAGCGGGCGTTGGCGTCGACGGGACCACGGTTGGCGTGCTGATCGCCGGTTTGGCCACCGTCGGTGGCGCCACGGTTGGTCGCGGGGCCAGGGTGGGCGGAGCGGCGACTGTCGGAGCCACGGTCGGGGTCGCGCCAGCTGAGCCGCAGCCCTGGACGAACAGGCCGGTTGCCAGGAGAAGAACGCCGGAGCGTCCAAGCATCTCACGGCGGGTCACACGCGGGTGCAACGAATCCTCCTCGATGAGGGCGCCAAGCCGCGACGAAGCGCTGAGCGTGCCTTCGCTCGGTGGGCTCGAGCGCGTGGTACCGGGGATCGAAGTTTCGCCAGCCAGCGAAGCGCGGGCATTATAGCACCGCCGGGGGCGGGCGGCAACGCTCGCTGGCCCGCCGGTCCGCGGTCGAGGCTGACGCGATCGCGTCCGACCGCGAGGATTTGCTCAGCCGAGCCGCGCGAAAGCCAGGCGATCGCGGCCTGGCGACGGGGGGCGGACTGGGAAGCGAGCCGGCGTTAGACTTCCGTATGGATGCGCGCGGTTGGACATGGGAGCGGCGGGCGGACCGGGTACGGCCTCACCC
>JBOGTX010000836.1:0-5859 GCA_050695695.1 Chloroflexota bacterium | reverse complement strand
TCTCGATCTATCTGCTCCTGGATTCGGAGCGCTTTACCCACCTCTTTTTCCGGGTGGTGCCACCGGAGCGCCGACTTGAGGTACGTGAAGTCAGCGAGGAAATTCACCGCACCCTGGCCCGCTTTCTTCGCGGTGAGGCGTTCCTGGTCGGGCTGGTTTCCGCCGCGTCGTTCCTGGGACTGGAGTTCGTCTTCCACCTCAGATTTGCCTTACCGCTTGCCGTGGCGACCGGGCTGTTCGAAATCGTTCCGATCCTCGGTCCGATCGCCGCCGGGACGATCGCGGCGGCGATCGCGATCTCGCAAGGCGGGCCCGGGCTGGCGATCGGGGTCATCGTTTTCTACATCATCATCCGTCAGATCGAGGACCAGATCGTCATGCCGTTCGTCGTCGGGCGCGCGGTCGAGCTCCACCCGCTGGTCGTGCTCTTCGCGGTGCTGGCTGGCGGCGCGCTGCTCGGCTTCCTCGGAACGCTCCTGGCCGTCCCGATCGCCGCCTCGATCAAGGTGATGCTCTCGGTCTGGCTCCCCACGTTCTCGGAGAAGGAGCCGGCGCCGGCGCTGACGGCGAAGGAGTAGCCGGCGCTCCTCAGAGCGTGCTCACCGGGTCCACGTCCACGATCCACTTTGGCGGCAGGGTGAGGCGCGAAATGAAGCCGCTGAGGTCGCGACCGCGCAGGACGATCTGCCAGCGATAGCGGCCCCGAATCTTGTGGCGAAAGGCCGGGGCCGGGCCGATGACCTCGACGTGGTCGACGCCGTCGCGCCGGATCAGGAAGCGAATCTGAGCCGCCAACTGGCCGGCCTCGCGTTCGACCCTGGCCTGCCCATAATCCACGTACAGCAGGCGCGCGAGCCCGCCGAACGGCGGATAGCCTTGCTGTCGGCGAAAGTCGGTCTCGCGCTGATAGAACGTCAGGAAGTCGTGATTGCGGGCCGCCTGGATGCAGTAGTGCTCGGGACTGTAGGTTTGGACGATCACCTTCCCCCCCAGCGGTCCGCGCCCGGCCCGACCCGCGACCTGGGTCAAGAGTTGAAAGGTCCGCTCGGCGGCGCGAAAGTCCGGCAGGTGCAGCGACGTATCCGCGCTGATCACCCCGACCAGGGTCACCCGCGGCAGATCCAGCCCCTTGGCGATCATCTGGGTGCCAACGAGAATGTCAGCTTCGTGGTTCGTGAACGTCCGGAGGATCTCTTCGTGGGCGCCGCGGGCTCGGGCGGCGTCACGGTCCCAGCGCAGCACCCTCGCCTGGGGAAACGCCCGGCGCGTCTCGGCTTCGAGCTTCTGAGTTCCGATCCCGAAGTAGCGAATTCGGTCTCCCCAGCAGTTCGGGCAGCCTCGCGGCGCCGGCTCGCGGGCGTCGCAAAGGTGACAGACCAGATCCTCGTTGTCGGAATGGTAGACGAATGGCGCCTCGCAGCGCGCGCAGCGCATGACGTAGCCGCAGTCGCGGCAGAGAACGAACGTCGAGTCGCCGCGCCGGTTGAGAAAGAGGATTGTCTGCTCGCGCAGGCTCAGCGACAGCTCGATCGCGTCGCGCAGCGACTTGCTGAAGATCGTCCGGTTGCCGGCCCGCAGCTCCGCCCGCAGGTCCACGATCTCGACCGGGGGAAGGCCGGATGGGGGCGGGGATGGAGAGGGGGCGGGGGGGTGAGGCCCGATCCTTTCCGGCATGTTCAGCAGCCGAAGGCGCCCGCGTTGGGCGTCGTGGTACGATTCTAGGGCGGGCGTCGCGCTGCCGAGAATGAGGGTCAGGCCGGCGATCTCGGCAAGCTTCCGCGCGACGTCGCGGGCGTGATAGCGCGGCGTCTTCTCCTGCTTGTAGGACCACTCGTGCTCTTCGTCGACGACGATCCCGCCCAGATTCGGCACCGGCGCGAAGATCGCCGATCGCGATCCGACCACCACGTCCGCCTCGCCGGAGCGGATCCGCCGCCATTCGTCGAAGCGCTCGCCGGCGGACAGGCGGCTGTGCAACACGGCGAGTCGCCCGGGAAACCGCCCGGCGAAGCGCTGAATCGTCTGCGGGGTGAGCGAGATCTCCGGAACGAGGACGATCGCCCGCTTACCGCGTTCCAGCAAGTCGGCGATCGTCCGCAGATACACCTCGGTCTTGCCGCTCCCGGTGATTCCGTACAGCAGAAACGGCCGAAACACCGATTCGTCCAGCGCCGCCTGAATCTCGCGCATCGCAGCTTCCTGGCGCGGCGTGAGCCGAGGTGGCGTCACGCTTGGAAAAACGCGGTGGGCAAGCGGATCGCGACGGACCTCGCGCCGCTCGACCGCGGCCAAACCGCGCTTGACGAGCGCGGCGACCACCTGGCTGTCTCCCACCCCTTCCTCACGCAACTGCGCCAGCGGCGTCACATTCCCCGCTCCGGCGCGGATCAGCCGCTTCAGCGTCTCGCGCTGGCGGGGCGCGCGATCGAGCGACGCGAGCGCCGCCTCGACGTCGTCGACGCCATCGGCAAGCCGAATGAACGATTCGACGCGCGGACGGGTCGCCGCCGACCGGATCGTCGTCTCGCGTCGAACGACGCCAAGGCTCACCAGGCGTCGGAGGATCGGCTCGGCTTGCCGGGCCAGCCGCCGCCTGGCAAGGAGCTGACGAAGGTGGCGCAAGTCGAGCTGGCGGTTTTGACGAAGCGCCTCGATGACCAGGTATTCCCCCTCCGAAACCTCCTTTGGCCGATCGACGTCGGGCACGAGGCTCAGTAGTGTGATCGGGCGCTGCGCGACGCCGGGCGGCAACATCAGAGCAAGCGCGTCGATCAGCGGGCAGCAGTAGTGCTCGGCCATCCAGCGCGCCAGGGAAATCTGATCCGGGGAGATCAACGGCAGGCTATCGAGCAGGCGTGACACCGGGCGAATCGGAAGGTCGGGAGGGCGCTCGACCCGAGCGACGATGATCCCTTGCGCCTCGGCATTGCCGAACGGGACGACGACCAGCGAGCCAACGTCGACCGGCGCCGCGGGATCGTCCGAGTAGATGAACGTGCTGGCTCGACCGCCCGGCGAGTTGACCGCCACCTCGACGTAAGACACGCGAAGGCCTTTCGTGAATCAGCCGAGCCGAATCTGCCGCGGGTGTGTTTTCAAGCGTTCGGCAGTGATGATTGCTTTGATCTGTTCGACCGCGCAGTCGAGCTCGCCCTGGCGGTTGACCACCAGGTAATCATAGGCGGGAATTTGGCGAAGCTCTTCGCGCGCCTGTTGGATGCGCCGCTGAAAGACTGCCTCGGTCTCCGTCTTGCGCCGGGCGAGCCGGTCGACCAGCTCGCCGAAGCTACCCGGGCCAAGGTAGATGAACACCGCGTCCGGCGCCTTCTGCTTGATCTGCTCCGCGCCCTGGACGTCGATCTTCAGGAGGACGGTTTCCCCCGCGTCGAGCGCCCGGCGAACGTCCTCGATGGGCGTCCCGTAAGGTACGCCGTAGACTTCGGCCCACTCCAGGAGCTTGCCATTCGCTCGCCAGCGCGCGAACTCGTCAGCGGTCAGAAAGTGGTAGCTCCGCCCGGGAACCTCCCCTTGGCGGATCGGGCGACAGGTCGCGGTCACGACGCGGGTCAGCGGAAAGCCGTCGGCTTCGAGACGGGCGAGGACCGCGTCCTTGCCCACCGCGCTCGGTCCGGATAAAACCACCAGCAAGCCGGCCCGGCGCGGTAACAGCTCGTCGTACGGCCAGGCCTCCGGCAGCTCGGTTGTACAGGCTCGTCGAGTCGTGGCATTGGGCGGTGCGCTGGGATCGGTCATGCCAATGTCGTCCGTGTTATACTGAAATTTACGATGACGTTCGACGGACTAACTCTCACCGCGATGGCGAGCGAGCTTCGCCGACAATTGATCGACAGTCGAGTGCAAAAGGTTATCCAACCCGATGCCTGGTCCATCGCCCTGGAAGCCTACGGCGGCCACCGGCGCCGCTGGCTGCTGCTCTCCGCCGAGCCGCGGCGCCCCCGGGTCTACCTGACGGCCGAGAAGCCGGGGCGGGGAACGGAAGCGCCGTCTCCCCTGCTCCTGCTGCTGCGAAAACACATCGAAGGGGCGCGAATCGGCGAGATTGCTCAACCGACCGGCGAGCGCGTGCTATCGTTCGCCTTCGACCGCCGCGGTCATTCGGACGTCGAACGTCCAGGCGATGACCCCACGTTGCCCCGGGATCGAGAAGCCGCGCTGGAATCGGCTCCGAATGCCACCTTTCGCTTGATTATAGAGGCGATCAGCCAGTATAGCAATCTGATCCTGGTCGATGCCGATGGGGTGGTGATGGATTCTGCCCGTCGGGTCACCGCCGAGCAAAATCGGCACCGGGTTACTTTGCCGCGCCATCCCTATCAACCGCCCCCGGCCCAGAGCAAACGGTCGCTCGAGAACGTCGATTGGCTCCAATGCCGCGACGTCCTTCCGGCCGCCGAATCGGGCGGGCCAGTCTGGCAGGCGCTGGTCGCGGGATTCGCCGGAATCGGGCCGCTGACCGCGCGTGAGATCGTGTTCCGTGCCGTGGGCGACGCGAAAGCCCGAATTCCCGCCGACGCGCCGTCCCAGGACGACCTTGCTCGACGGCTCGAAGGGGTGCTGGCCGACGTGGTGGCACCGGTCTTCAGCGGATCGGCCGCACCTTCGATCGCCCGAGATGGCGAAGCGCTGGTCGCCTTCGCGCCCTATCCGTTGACCCATCTCGGGCAGTGGGAGGCGCGGGCGAGCTTGAGCGCCGCCGCGGAGGAGTACTACCGCCAGGAAGGCGGCACGCGGGCGGTCGACGTCGCCCGGCGGACCTTCCAGACGGCGCTCGCGGCCGAGCGCTCGCTGGCTGACCGGAAACGGGAATCGTTGCTCCGCGCGCTCGAAGGCAGCGCCCGCGCCGACGAGTTTCGCCAGCGCGGCGATCTGCTGCTCACCTATGGGGCGGGCCTGCGCCAGGGGGCGGCCTCGATGCGCGCCAACGGGATCGAGATCGACCTCGATCCTCGACTGACCGCGATCGAGAACGCACAGGCCTTCTTCCGTCGCTATCAGAAGGCCAGGGCGGCGCTCCGCGAGGTCCCGACCCTGCTCCAGGAGGCGGAGCTACGGTTGCGCTACCTGGACGAGGTCGCAGCTCTGGCCGAGCTTGCCGAAACCTCCGACGACGTGCGGGTGCTGCGCACGGAGATCCGGCCGGAGCGCAAGCAGCCACCGCGAAAGACCAAACGCAAACCGGCGCCGCGAAGCGAGGCGAGCATCCTTCGGCTGCGCGCGACCGACGGAACCGAGATTCTCGTCGGTCGAAGCGCGCGCCAGAACCACGAAGTGACCTTCGAGCTGGCCCGCCCGGACGACGTCTGGCTGCACGCCCGGGGCTGTCCCGGTGCCCACGTGGTCCTGCGGGTAAACGGCGGCGCGCCCCCGCCGCGCGCGATCGACGACGCCGCCCGGATCGCCGCCTACTACAGCGCGAACCGGTCCGACGGGCGGGTCACCGTGGACTGGACCCGCCGGGGGCTGGTCCGCCGCCTGGGCAAAGGTACGCCCGGTCTGGTCTCGTACTCCGGCGAGCAAAGCGTCGTGGTGAAGCCGGAGCGACGGGCCTCACCTCAGGGGTGAGGCCCCCTCCCGCTACGACGCGCGCCGCGCCGCGCGTGGTTGCTGACCCGAGCCCTTGATGGCCGCTTCGATCTCGTCGTGGATCGACTCGATCTGCTTGCCGGTCGAGCCATCGAAGGCGAAGAGCAGCGTCGCGAAATCGTCGGCGTGGTGGGCTTCTTCTTCGATGACGTGCTCGAAGATCTTTCGGGTCACGTTGTCGTCGAAGCCACATGTCCGAATGATCTCGTCGTAGAAGTCGATCGTGGCGCGCTCGCCGACCAGATCAGCCTCCAT
>JBOGTX010000835.1:0-2305 GCA_050695695.1 Chloroflexota bacterium | reverse complement strand
GGCAGGGTAGCCAAGCCATCCTGCCAGCTCACGGCCTTTTGATGCTCGGCACCCTTTAATACTTGCAAACCTTTGCAACAAAGAGTGCTCTTGTTATAATGAGCCCGTCTGCTCCTCCTACACGCGGGACGGAATCCGCGCGGGAGAGACGGAGGTACGGTCCCGATGGTGATGGTAGCAGCGAAGCCGAGACGGAACATTCGCGCGGCGTTTTCGGGGAGCGAGTGGGGTCGATTAGCCGGATTCTACGCCTTCGTCGCGCTGCTCCACCTCGTGGGCTGGGGAACGCTGATCTTCCTGGTATCGCCGCGCTACCCGTCGGCGCTGGGAATTGGCGTCGGAGTGACGGCGTACCTGTTTGGCCTCCGCCACGCCTTCGACGCCGACCACATCTCCGCGATCGACAACACGACCCGCAAGCTCCTCGCCGACGGCAAACATCCCATGGGGGTCGGCTTATTATTCTATCTCGGTCATCCGACGGTTGTGCTGGGGCTGACCGTCGTGCTCGCCTTCGCGGCCCAGCAGGTCGCCGCGCAGGTCACCGGAGACAACTCGGCATTGAAAGGGATCGGCGGCTTGATCGGGACGAGCGTCTCCGGATTTTTCCTCTTCCTGATCGCGATTCTGAATATCATCATCCTGCTGGACGTGCTTGGGGTCTTTCGGGACATGCGCGCCGGGCACTTCGACGAAGCGCGCCTGGAAGCCCAGCTCGACAAGCGCGGCTTCATGAACCGCTTCTTTGGCCCGCTGTCTCGGGCGGTGGCCAATAGCTGGCAGATGTACCCGATCGGCTTCCTCTTCGGGCTCGGCTTCGATACGGCGAGCGAGATCGCGCTGCTTGCTCTGGCCGCGGGCGCGGCGTCGACCGGGCTGCCGTTCTACGCGGTGATCTGCCTGCCGCTGATCTTCGCCGCCGGCATGTCGATGATGGATACCGCCGACGGTGCGTTCATGGCCAAGGCGTACGGCTGGGCCTTCTCGAACCCGGTCCGCAAGATCTACTACAACATCACGGTGACCGGTCTTTCGATCGCGGTTGCGCTGCTGGTTGGCACGGTCGAGCTGCTGAGCATCGTGCAGTCCGAGCTCAATCTTTCGGGACCGTTCTGGAACACGATCGCGAACGTGGACCTCGGGACGATCGGCTACCTGATCGTAGGGCTGTTCACCATCACCTGGGTGGTGTCGCTCGGGGTCTGGAAGCTGGGGCGAATCGAGGAGCGCTGGCGGACGCCGTCATGAGCGCCGCGAGCGGTCAGGTCAGCCAGGTGAGGCCGCTGAGGCTGGCGTTGTCCAACAGCTTTAGCGTTTGGCCGCTGGTCGCGTTCACCAGCGTCAGGTAAAGCTCCCCGCCGACGGCGACCCAGGTTCCATCGGGCGACCAGGCCGGGGTCGGCGAATGGTCGAGGGCGTGGGTGATCTGGCGCAGGTTGCCGCCGTCCGGCTTCAGCGTCCAGACGTCCATCGGAATACCGTCGGCCTCGGCGATCCCGGGACCGAGCCAGGCGACCAGCGGGCTTGGTCGCGTCGGGCGGCGGGCCGTCGACCTGGCCGGCCCACCCTGGCCCGCCACCACGATCGTCTGACTATCCGGCGAAAAGCGCGGTCCCCGAAAGTTGGTGAACCCCTGACCGGCGAGTAGCTCGCGCGGGTCGCTGCCATCGGCGGCGGCCGTCCAGAGATGAACCGTCGCCTGCTTATCGACCACCAGGTAGGCGATCAGCTTACCGTCCGGCGAGGTGGCCGGGCTCTGACCGCTCGCGATCGGCGACTGCCCGGAGCCAGCCAGCGGCACCCGCACGACGTTCGCGGTCTCGCCGACGGTTTGCCCGGCGACGATCAAGGGGGCGCGCAGGGTCGCCAGCAGGGCGCGGCCGTCGCTGGACCAGGCCGGATCCTCGAAGCTGCCCCCCGCCTGGCCGTGGTTTCGGATGACGCGCGGATTGGCGCCGGTGGCGTCCATCACGTAGAGGTCGTTCCCGCCGAGGTCGTTCTTATCCGCGGGCACGACGTACAACGTGTAGGCAAGCTGTTTGCGATCCGGGGAAACCGCCGGCGAGGATGCGAACGCGCCGCTGGGAAAGCTTCCGAGCGGACTCTGGGCCTTCGTCGCGAGGTCGAACGTCAGGAACTTGCTATTCCGGGCGAGGACGAGCTTTCCGGCCGGCGGCCGGAGGGGACCGGTCGCCGCGGAGGAGGCACCCGGTCCGGGCGCCGAACACGCCGCGACCGTGGCGCTGACCGCGACCGCCGCGCAGAACGCGCGGCGGGAGAGGGCCGTGGCCTCACCCCCTCGCCC
>JBOGTX010000834.1:0-3545 GCA_050695695.1 Chloroflexota bacterium | reverse complement strand
GCGGGGAGGGAGCTTGTCTCCTGCCCGTTTCGGCTACTGCCCTACGGACCCGCTGGGCATCGTTTTCCAAAATTCGGGATACCTCATGTAGTCTTACTGACCTGCCAGTAGATTCGAGGGTACGTGGCCAAAACAGTTCTGTTAGTGGATGGAAATTCGCTGATTCATCGGGCGTTCCACGCGACGCCGCCCATGACGACGTCGCAGGGCGAGCTGACCAACGCGGTGTTCGCCTTCGCGCGCATGCTCTTTCGCGCGCTCAATACCCTCCATCCGGATTACGCCGTCGTGACGTTCGATCGGGCGGCGCCGACCTTCCGACACGTGGAGTTCGATGCCTACAAGGCCCATCGCGCGCCCGCGCCCGAGGGCCTGTTCGATCAATTCGGGCGAGTTCACGAGCTGGTGGACGTATTGTCCCTCCAGACCTGCGAAGTCGATGGGTTCGAAGCCGATGACGTACTGGCTACGCTGGCCGCGCAGGCGGTCGAGGCCGGGATCGACGCGGTCATCGTGACCGGCGACACCGACGCGCTCCAGCTCGTCACCGACCAGGTGCGCGTGCTCATGCCGCGCAAGGGCATGTCCGACACGGTTCTCTATGACCCCGCGGCGGTCCAGGATCGCTACGGCCTGGCGCCCAGGCAGTTGATCGACTTCAAGGCGCTCAAGGGCGATCCCTCGGATAACATTCCGGGCGTGCCGGGCATCGGTGAAAAGACGGCGACGCGCTTGCTCGCGAAGTATGGGACGATCGATGGCCTGCTCGAGCACCTGACCGACGTCGAGCCGCGGGTCGCGCGTGCCCTTCGAGAGTCGGCCGAACAGCTCGTCCAGACTCGACGCCTGATCACGATCGTGACCGACGCGCCGACGATGCTCGATCTGACCAGGGCTCGAGCCGGCGCCCACGACCCGGAGCGCCTGGAAGCGTTTCTCCGGACACTGGAGTTCCGGATCCCGCCCCACGAGCTACCGTCGCGAAAGGTCAACGCCGACCGTCCGGCGCAGCTCGCGATGTTCGCGGACAGCGGCGTCCAGCTCGAAGCGCTGACCCGTCCACTGAGCGACCTGCCGGCCGCGACCGGCGACGTGACCGTTGAAGAGTATTCGGTCGTGACGCTCGACGACCTGTCAGCGCTGGCGGCGCGCCTCCGGGCGGCCCAGCGCTTTTCGGTGGACGTCGAAACGACCGACGTCGACGCGATGCGTGCCGAGCTGGTGGGGATCTCGATCTCGGAACGACCGGGACAGGCCGAGTACATTCCGGTCGGCCATCGCGGCGAAGGCCAGCCAATCGTCCCGCTCAGCGCGGCGATCGACGCCTTGCGACCGGTCCTGATCGATCCCGCCGTTCAGAAGATTGGCCACAACCTGAAGTACGACGCGACAGTTCTCACCCGAGCCGGCGCACCGGTGAACGGGATCGCCTTCGACACGATGATCGCCCGCTGGCTGCTCCAGTCCGCCGAGCGGGCACTTGGCTTGAAGGACCTTGCCTATTTCGAGCTCGGTATCCAGATGACGCCGATCAGCGATTTGATCGGCAAAGGCAAGAAGCAACTCTCAATGGCGGACGTGCCGGTTGAGAGCGCCGCTCCCTACGCCTGCGCCGACGCCGACGTCAGCTTCCGTCTCGCCCAGAAGTTCGAGGGCCAGCTCAAAACCGAGGGCCTCTGGGACCTCTTCAGCCGGGTCGAGATGCCGCTGCTCGCGGTGCTCGAACGCATGGAAGAGGCCGGGGTCGCGATCGACGTTCCCTATCTTAAGTCGATGTCGGCGGACCTGGCCGAGAAGATTCGCGACCTTGAAGCGCGCATCTACGAGGAAGTGGGTCACCAATTCAACTTGAACAGCACCCAGCAGCTCAGTCGGGTTCTCTTCGAGGAGCTGCGCCTGCCCTCGGGCCGAAAGACCCAGACCGGCTACCGGACCGACGCGGATACGCTCGATGAGCTGCGCCCGCACCATCCGGTCGTCGGGTTGATCCTGGACTACCGGCAGCTCGTCAAGCTGAAGTCCACGTACGTCGACGCCCTGCCGCTGATGGTCAACTCCCGGACCGAGCGGGTCCACACGTCATTCAATCAGACCGGTTCGATCACCGGACGCTTATCGTCGTCCGATCCGAACCTTCAGAACATCCCGGTGCGGACCGACCTTGGCAAGCAAGTGCGACGGGCGTTCGTCGTCGGATCGCCGGGGAACGTCCTGCTGACCGCCGACTACAGCCAGGTCGAGCTGCGTATTCTGGCGCACATCACCAAAGATGAAAATCTGATCGAGTCGTTCCGCCAGCGACGCGACATTCACGCCGCGACCGCCTCCCAGATTCTGGGGGTGCCGCTCGATCAAGTGACCGCCGACCAGCGGCGCATCGCCAAGACGGTCAATTTCGGCGTGCTGTACGGAATGAGCGAGTTCGGGCTGGCGACGCAGCTCGGCCTGGCCCGGTCCGAGGCGCGAGCGTTCATCGAGAACTATTTCGCGCGGCTGCCGACCGTCGCGAGCTACCTCGATTCGACCAAGAAGCAGGCGGCAGAACAGGGCTACGTGACGACGCTGCTCGGACGGCGCCGCTACATTCCGGAGATTAATACCCCGAACTGGCAGATTCGCTCGCAGGCCGAGCGCACGGCAATCAACATGCCGATTCAGGGCACGGCCGCCGATATCATCAAGGTGGCGATGATCCGAATCGATCGGGCGCTCCAGGAACGACGTCTGGCGGCGAAGATGCTGCTCCAGGTCCACGACGAGCTGGTCTTCGAGGTCCCGGAAGGCGAGGTCGCCGAAGTGCGCGCGCTGGTGGTCGACCTCATGGAGAACGCCTTCCCCATGATCGTTCCCCTGGAAGTCGAGGCCAAAACTGGCCAGAACTGGCAGGACCTGGACTGATGCAAGGCAAACGCCTCATTCAGACGCTCGGTCTGAGAAATTTCCTATCTTATGGTCCGGACGGGATCGAGATTGGACTTGAGCCGCTTAACGTTCTTATTGGCCCGAATGGCTCTGGAAAGTCTAATCTCATCGAAGCGATCAATGTTCTCCGCTCGACACCGAGGGATCTGACCACTCCAATCCGCGAGGGAGGGGGCGTTTCGGAGTGGTTATGGAAGGGACGAAGGCGCGAGTTGCCATCAGTGGTCGCCGAGATCGGCGCCACGGTCTACTATCCCCAAGGAATCATGCCGTTACGCTATCGCTTGAGCTTTACGGCGGTTTCGCAGCGACTGGAGGTTGTTGACGAAGCGATTGAGAACGAGCATCCGACGCGACCAGGCGAGTCCGACGTCTACTTCTTCTACCGGTTTCAACACGGCCAGCCGGCGCTAAACGTTCGAACAAATGTAGGCGAACCCGCTGGCACCAGCGCTGGCAGAAGTGAGCGACGCCTCCGACGGGAGGACGTCAGCCCTGACCAGTCGGTTCTCAGTCAGCGCAAGGATCCCGACGTATATCCGGAATTGACATACCTGGGGAACCAGTTCGCTGACGTACGCATCTACGCGGACTGGAGCTTCGGGCGTTACACCGCACCGAGG
>JBOGTX010000833.1:0-2440 GCA_050695695.1 Chloroflexota bacterium | reverse complement strand
GGCCGGCGCCCAGCCGCTCGCGGGCGAGCGCGCCGCCGCCGAAGTGGCACGGTGCGCGGCCCTGGGGCTGATCGGGGTGGGCGAGCTGATGCCGCACGGCCAGGGCTACCGGCTGGACGATTGGCCGACGATCGATCCGATCGCCGAGGCCCTCGTCGCCCTGGGGCGGCCGCTGATCGTCCACGTGAGCGAGCCAATCGGACACCTCTATCCCGGCAAGGGCGACGTCTCGCCGGTCGCCGCGTGGGCGCTCGCTCGCCGGCACCCGGCGCTCCGGGTGGTCTTCGCCCACTGGGGCGGGGGCCTGCCGTTCTACGAGCTGATGCCCGAGGTCGCGGCGGATCTACGCCAGGTCGCCTACGACTCGGCCGCCAGCACCTACCTCTACCGTTTCGAGATCTTCAAGATCGTGACCGAGATCTGCGGCGCCGACCGCGTCCTTTTCGGCACCGACTATCCGCTGCTGCGCCAGGGACCGTTCCTGCGGCGGGTGCGCGAGCTGGGCCTGCCCGAGCCAGCGCTTCGTTCGATCCTTGGCGAGAACGCTGCGCGCCTGGTCAGCGACGAGCAGCCGTGGCCGGTGGTGTGACGTCTCGCCGGCGATCAAGGGTATCTCGACTGGGGATCGCTGATCAGGGCGAGGTGGGTGAGTAGCGTCCGATCCAAAGCGCGAGCGGGAAGCGATCGCCAAGCGTCCTCGCCAGCCTCTCGTCGGCGTGAACAAACTGGCTGTTGGTCATCTCGGCCAGAGATAAGTACAGGGCATCGTAATACGAGCAATTCAATCGTCCAGCAAGGTCATAGGCGCTGGGCGTCAGCTGCTCGTGATGAATGTAGTCGATCTGCCATTGAAGGAAATCGTCGAGAGCGCTTCGGCCGGTCGCGAGGGTGATCCGGCGAGGTCGGGTTGGATGGCGTGTGGCGAAAAGCAAAGCGCTGGCAACTTCGTGGGCAAGCTGCCGCGGAGCAAGCAGGCGGATCCGCCCCAAACGAAAATCCGAGAGGACGTGGCTGGCTTCCTCGACGTAAAGCTCGTCGTCGAGGTACCACTTGGTGGCGATGGTCGAGTCGACAACGAATCGTGGCACCTCGATCATTGCCGATTAATGGGTCTCGCGGTCTCGGCGGATGACTTCGGTTACGGAAAACCCCAGAGGGCCAATCTTTTCCCGCAAGCGGCGAGCGCGCTCGAAGAGCATCTCTCGGTGTCTCAGCTCTCCGGGCGAAGGCGGCACGTAGGGTGGGAGGACGATCCGGGGGGGGATGGTACGGCTCGCCCCGCTTATTTCAATCTTCTCCGCTGGTTCCACCGCGTTATCCTTGTTTGAGGTTATCTTCATTGTAGCAGACGGCGTCGTCGCGGGACTGTCGGCTGAGCACGGGTGCGAATCGGCACTGGGATTCCAATGCCTGGAGGTAAGGCATCACGACCGAGCACTCATCATCCCTTCGCGCCTTCGTCGCGATCGAGCTGCCACCGGAGGTCCGCGCCTGGTGTCAGGCCGCGATCGAGCAGGCGCGGCGGAAGCTCGGGTCGAGCGCCTCGGCGGTTCGCTGGGTCGATCCGGCGGCGATTCACCTGACCTTGACGTTCCTGGGAGCGGTAGCGATCACCCGGGTACCGGTCCTGATCGAGCGTCTCGGCGCGGAGCTTGCCAATCAGGCGCCCTTCCGCCTCGAAATTGGCGGGCTCGGGGTATTCCCGGGACCACGTTCGCCGCGGGTGGTCTGGCTGGCGGTGCTGGGCGATCTGACCGCGCTGGGTGCCTGCCAGCGGCGGGTCGAAGCGGCGACCGTGCCACTGGGCTTTCCGGCCGAGACGCGGCCATTCAAGCCGCACCTCACCCTGGGTCGAGTCCGCGAGACCGCGACCTCGGAGCAGCGCGCCGCGATTGGCGCGCTGCCGGCCAACTGGCCTCTGACGGTGAGCCGCTCCTTCTCAGTCGACTCGGTCAGCCTCATGCAAAGCCACCTTGGCCCAGGCGGCGCGCGGTACCCGCGGCTGGCGGAGATCCGGTTCGGCACCGCCCCGCGTTAGCTCATGGCGCGCGCCAGGATCCTTGATCCTCGATGTCTCTTGCGGTACATTGTAGTGAATTCATCAAAGGAGCCTCCCATGATCGATCGACCGATCACGATCGAGACAATTCCCGCTTCCGAGGCACGCCAAAAGTTCGGAGAGTTAATCAAACAAGTCTACAACCGAGATCGACGCATCATCGTGGAAAAGGGAGGGATCCCGGTGATCGCGTTTGTCTCGCTGGCCGACCTGGAGCGTTGGACGCGCCGGGATCGCGAGCGCGCCGAACGGTTTCTGGTCATCGACGAAATCCGGGCGCGGAACGTGGACAAGAGCCCGGAGGAGGTCGAGCGGGACGTCGCGGAGGAGATCGTGGAGCTACGCCGGGAGCGGCGAGAGCGAGGTGATCCGCCCATGGAG
>JBOGTX010000832.1:0-5309 GCA_050695695.1 Chloroflexota bacterium | reverse complement strand
GCGCACATCGGCGACAACCTTCTGCGCGCAGGAGCTAGCTGCGTCGCAGCACGTATTCTCGCCCCTGACGCGCTCCCTGTCAGCATTAGCACATCCGTTCCTGCCCACTCCTGAGAGACAAGCTCCCCCACACCGCCCCACCGCCGCCCCCTGCCCTACGGCTGAACGTGGCGGAAATGCCGCGAAGCCTTTCGTGCCTTTTCGTGGTCCAGACGGCCATCCCCGTCGTTCGTGGTCCAAAAGTCCGGCACGCTAGCCCTTCGACTCCAGCCGGGCGCGGACCAGGCCGTTGACCAGGGACGGATTCGCCTTGCCCCGCGAGGCCTTCATCACCTGGCCGACCAGGAAGCCTAACGCCTGGGCTTTGCCGGCCTTGAAGTCCTCGACACTCTTCGGGTTGGCGGCGATCGCCTCGTCGACCAGGCGCTCCAGCGCGGCGGCGTCGCTGATCTGGCTCAGGCCAAGCGCCTGGACGACATGATTGGCCGACTCGCCAGTCTCGAACATGCGCTCGAAGACGTCTTTCGCCGCGCGGTTGCTGAGGGTGCCATTCTCGATCAGGCGCAGCAGATCGACCAGCCCAACCGGCGTGACCTTGGATTGCTCGATGTCCAGATTGCTGGCGTTCAGCAGGCGGAACAGCTCGCCGGTCAGCCAGTTCGCGATGAGCTTCGGGCGGTCGAGCTGGCGCACTCCTGCCTCGAAGTAGTCGGCGGTCGCTCGGCTGGCGCTGAGCAGCTCGGCGTCGTAGGGCGAAAGGCCGAAGGCTTCGACGAAGCGGTGGCGGCGCGCCGCCGGTAGCTCCGGCAATCGCGCCCGCAGGTCGGCCGTCCAGGCCGGGGTCAGCGAGAGCGGCGGCAGGTCCGGCTCCGGGAAGTAGCGGTAGTCGTGGGCGAACTCTTTCGACCGCTGACCGATGGTGACCCCGCGCTCCTCGTTCCAGCCGCGGGTCTCCTGGACGATCCGCTCGCCGTCGGCGATTGCTTTGATCTGACGCTCGGCCTCGTATTCCAGCGCCCGATAGACCGCCCGGAACGAGTTCATATTCTTGATCTCGACCTTGGTGCCGAGCTCGGTCGAGCCGGCCGGTCGAATCGAGACGTTCGCGTCGCAGCGGAACGCGCCTTCTTCCATGTTGCCGGTGCTCACGCCAAGATACTGGAGGATCTCGCGCAGCGCCACCAGATACTGGCGCGCTTCCTCGGCCGTGCGGATGTCCGGGTCGCCCACGATCTCCATCAGCGGCACGCCGCCGCGATTCACGTCGACCAGGCTGTAGGACTGACCGGTGGCTGGATCGACCCGGTGGGTCAGCTTCGCGGTGTCTTCCTCGAGGTGGACCCGTCGGATGCCGACCCTTCGAGTCTGGCCGCCCTGCTCGAGCTCTAGCCAGCCGCGCTCGGCGATCGGGTACTGGTACTGGGAGATCTGGTAGCCCTTCATCAGGTCGGGATAGAAGTAGTTCTTGCGATCGAACCGGGTGAACTCGTTGATCGAACAGTTGAGGGCCAGCCCGGTCAGGGTGGTCAGCTCGACCGCGCGCTGGTTGATCACCGGTAGCGCGCCGGGCAGGCCGAGGCAGACCGGGCAGACGTTGCGGTTCGAAGCCGCGCCAGGCTGGTTCGCGCAGCCGCAATACATTTTGCTGTTGGTGAGTAGCTCGCTGTGGACTTCCAGCCCAATCACAACGTCGTAGGTGGTGGGTGAGATCGTCGTCATCCTCGTCGCTTTCGTTGCACGAACCGGTCGATTCGCCGCAGCGCCTCCTCGATCTGAGCCAGCGAGGTGGCGTAGCAGCAGCGGACGTGATATCGTCCGCACGCGCCGAACGCCGAGCCGGGCACGACCGCGACCTTCTCTTCGAGGAGCAACTGTTCGGCGAACTCTTCGTCGGAGAGCCCGGTTGGCGTGGTCGATGGGAAGGCGTAGAATGCGCCCTCCGGCTCGTGACAGGTCAGGCCGGCGTCGTTGAGGCCCTTGACGATCACCCGCCGTCGCCGATCGTACTCCTCGACCATGCTCTTCACCGCCGGCTCGCCGTTCTTCAGGGCCTCGATCGCCGCCATCTGGCTGGTGATCGGCGCGCAGAGCGCGGTGTACTGGTGAATCTTGAGCATTCCTTCCATCAGATCGCGTGGCGCGGCGACGTAGCCGACGCGCCAGCCGGTCATGGCGTAAGCCTTGGAAAAACCGCCGAGCAGGATCGTCCGATCGCGCATGTCCGGCAGCGCGGCGAAGCAGACGTGGTCGCGCCCGTAGATCAAGCGGTCGTAGATCTCGTCCGAGATCGCGATCAGGTCGTGCTCGGCGACGATCTTGGCGATCTGGGCGAGCGTATCGCGGTCGGGCGCGGTGCCGGTCGGGTTGTTCGGATAGCCGACGAGCACCGCTTTCGTCCGATCGTTCACCCGCTGCGCGAAGTCGGCCGGCCGCGGCCGAAAGCCCTGCTCGGGCGAGGTGGGCACCGGGCGGACGACGCCGCCGGTGAACGTCACGCACGGCGCGTAGGAGACGTAGCCGGGATCGGGAACCAGCACCTCGTCGTCGGGATCGAGAATCGCCCGCATGGCGAGGTCAAGCCCCTCGGAGACGCCGAAGGTGATCATGATCTCGTCGGCGGGATCGTATTCGACCCCGTAGCGCCGGGTCAAGTGTTCGGCCACGGCGCGGCGCAGCTCGATCAGCCCGTAGTTCGACGTGTACATGGTGTAGCCGCGCTCGAGCGAATAAATCGCTGCCTCGCGGACGTGCCAGGGGGTCGTGAAGTCGGGCTCGCCCACGCCGAGCGAGATCACGTCGTCCATCGTCTGAATCAGGTCGAAGAAACGCCGGATGCCGCTCGGCGCGACCGTTCGAACGCGCGCCGCGAGGCGGTCTCGCCGGAGATTCGGTTCGGTGCGTGGTCCAGGAATCGTTTGCACGGTCAAACTCCCCGAGGTCGGCTGCTTCGCGTTCAGGGCGAGAAGGGAAGACGAGGCGGCGCCTCCGGCTCGTCGAACAATTCCCCATCTTCCTTGTAGCGCTTCAGCAGAAAGTGGGTCGTCGTGCCCTGCACGCCGTCGAGCGGGGCCAGCTTCTCCGAGACGAAGCTGGCGACGTCCTTCATCGTGCGGCCGGTCACTTCGACCGCCAGGTCATAGGTCCCCGAAAGCAGATGCACTGAACGTGCCTGTGGAAACCGCGCGATCCGCGATGCCACCGCGCCGAAGCCGACCTCCCGCTGCGGACTCACCCGCACCTCGATCATGGCCGCCACCGGTTCCTCGCCAGTCCGCTCCCAGTTGATCAGAGCGTGCCGCCCGATCAGCACCCGTGACTTTTCCAGGTGGGCCAGGCGCGCCGCCACCTCATCTGGCGGCGCGTCCAGCATCGTCGCCAGCTCTTCGACGGTCAGCGAGGCGCGTCGCTCCAGCAGCTTCAAGATTCTGATCGCCAGCTCGTCCACCGCGGGGGCCCTTTCGCGCTCGTTCATGTCAATCGCGTCGCCTTCCAATCTCCACTTTGCTCGAACGCGTAGCCAATCCTCAAAAGCGTCTCTTCGCTGCCCGCGGGGCCCAGAAGCTGCAACCCGACCGGCAAACCCCGGACCAGCGCGCAGGGCACGACCAGGCCGGGCAGACCGGCCGCGTTCACTGTCACCGTGCAGACGTCGGTCAGGTACATCGCGACCGGGTCCGCGATGCGCGCGCCAAGCGGGAACGCGACGGTCGGCGCGGTCGGGACGGCCAGCGCGTCGAACCGCTCGAAGGCGCGATCGAAGTCCTGCTTGATCAGGGTTCGGGCCTTCATGGCCTGAACGTAATAGGCTTCGTAGTAGCCGGCCGACAGGGTGTAGGTGCCGACCATAATCCGCCGCTTGACCTCGGCGCCGAACCCGGCCTCGCGGGTCCGGTCGAACATTTCCCAGACGTCGGCACCGTTCACCCGAAGGCCATACTTCACCCCGTCGTAGCGCGCGAGGTTCGAGCTGGCCTCGGCCGGCGCGACGACGTAATAGGCCGCGAGGGCGTACTTCGTGTTCGGGAGCGACGCCTCGTCGACGCTGGCACCCAGGTCGGCGAGCTTCGCGATCGCCTGGCGGATCGCCCTGGCGACCAGCGGATCCATGCCCTCGACGAAGTATTCGTTCGGCACGCCAACCCGCAGCCCCTTGATCTCGGGCAGCAGCGCCGCTCGATAGTCCTGGGTTGGCCAGTCGAGCGAGGTGGAGTCACGCGGATCGTGGCCGGCGATTGCCGAGAGGACGATCGCCGCGTCGGTCACGTCGTGGGTCAGCGGACCGATCTGGTCGAGCGACGAGCCGAAGGCGACCAGCCCGTAGCGAGACACCCGCCCGTAGGTGGGCTTGAGGCCGACGACGCCGCAAAAGCTGGCGGGCAGACGGATCGATCCACCGGTGTCGCTGCCCAGGGCGACCGTCGCCTCGCCCGCGGCAACCGCCGCGGCCGAGCCGCCGCTGCTGCCACCGGGGACCAGCGACGGGTCCCAGGGGTTCGCCGTCGGGTAGAAGGCTGAGAACTCGGTGGACGAGCCCATCGCGAACTCGTCAAGGTTGGCCTTGCCGAGAATCACCGCGCCGGCCGCCTGAAGTCGCTCGACCACCGTCGCGTCGTAGGGCGGGACGTAGCCGTCGAGAACCTTCGAAGCGCAGGTAGTGCGGATTCCTTTCGTGCTGAGGTTGTCCTTCAGGGCGATCGGAATGCCGGCCAGCGGCGGCAGGTCCTCGCCGGCCGCGAACCGGCGGTCGATCTCAGCGGCCTGGCGGCGCGCCTCGTCCGGCGTGCGGGTGATGTAGGCGTGAATCGTCGACTCGCGCCGGTCGATCTGCTCGAGAACGGCGTCGGTCAGCTCGGTCGCTTTAATCTCGCGCCGGCGAAGCAGGTCGCCGGCGTCGTGCGCGGTGAGGTAGGCGAGGTCCATCGTCAATCCAGCACCGGCGGCACGCGGATGCAATCGTCCTCGCGAGCCGGCGCGTTGGCGAGCACCTGCTCGACGGTCAGGCCCGGCCGAACGACGTCGGGCCGGGTCACGTTCTCGAAGCGAATGACCTGGGCGGACGGCGGCACCGTCGAGGTGTCGAGCGCGTTCAGCAGATCGACGTAGTCAAGGATCGTCGCGAGCTGATCGCGAAACCGCTCGCGCTCCTCGCGTGAAAGCCCGAGCCGCGCCAGCGTGGCGATGTGGTCCACTTCTTCCAGACTGATCCGCATGTCTTTCCTTATTCTCGCCATTCTGGCATGGCGTGCCGAGGAGACCTCTCTCCCGGCCTCTTCTCTACCCCCTGACCCCCTTATCCAGGGGGAACCGTC
>JBOGTX010000831.1:0-9723 GCA_050695695.1 Chloroflexota bacterium | reverse complement strand
GATCATGGACAAGATCATCGTCGAGGCCGGCAAGGGGGGCCTGAAGATCATCCTCGACCAGCATCGACCGACGACCGACAGCCAGTCGGCCCTCTGGTATACCGTCGAGCTGACCCAGGCCGAATGGATCGATCAGTGGAAGGCCCTCGCTCAGCGCTATCTCGGCAACGACGCGGTGATCGGCGCGGACCTCCACAACGAGCCGTCCGGTGACTGCACCTGGGGCAGCGGCGATCCGAAGACCGACTGGGCAATGGCGGCCGAGACGTGCGGCAACGAGATCCTGAAGGTCAACCCCAACTGGCTGATCTTCGTCGAAGGCATCGAGAAGGTCGTCGACAAGTTTGGTAACGTTCTGGACTGGACCTGGCAGGGTGGCGAGCTGATCGAGGCGCGGACCGATCCGGTGAAACTGGCCGTCCCCGGGCGCCTGGTCTACAGCTCGCACGATTACGGTCCGTCGGTCTACAACCAGGGATGGTTCAGCGATCCGAAATTTCCGGATAATCTGCCGGCCTTCTGGGACTTTCACTGGGGATATCTCCAAAAGCAGGGAATCGCGCCCGTCTTCGTCGGCGAGTTCGGCGGTCCCTCGGTCGGAGATGATCCGGAAGGACTCTGGCAGCGCACCCTCGTCAACTACCTCAAGGCGAACCGGATTCACTACGCCTACTGGGCGTTCAACGCGAATTCCGCCGATACCGGTGGCCTCCTGGAACCCGACTGGAAGACGATCAACGTGGCGAAGCAAAATCTCCTGAAGTCCGACCTGGGATCGCCGTTCCAGAATCAGGCCCCCAACGTCGTGAATACCTCCGCGGTTCCCCAGGTCAGCCCGAACCGCCTGCCGGTCAAGGCGCTCCAGTTCGACGATACCGGGGTGAGCTGGACCGCGGTCCTGAAGCCCGAGCTTTACGTGATGAACAAGACCCTCGACCCGCTGGACCTCACCGGCTTCGAGCTGCGCTACTGGTTCGCGCCGAACGGGACCCTCGATCCCAGCGCGCATCAGGTGCAGGTTCGGGGAACGTCGACCGCCAACTTCGGCAAGGTGCTCTCCGGCGACGCGGTCAAGGCCGAGGTGGTCGCCGACACCGGCGTCACCTACGGTGGCAACCCGCTGTTCCACGTGAAGGTCACGTTCGCGCCGGGCGTCAGCGCCGCGAAGCGAGACTGCGTTGGCTTTGGCCTGCAGGTTCAGAAGAAAGATGGCAGCCAGTACTACCAGCCAAGCCATTACAGCTACCGAGACTACCACTATCCGTCCGAGTGGGAGAGGGTCGGCCTGTATCGCGACGGGAAGCTGGTCTGGGGAACCGAGCCCCAGACCTACGAAGCGACCCAGGCCGCCAAGCAGCGGGCGCTCGACGCCCAACTGAAGTATTGATTACTGCAGCGGAACGACGTTGCGCAGACCGGGCGCGCCGGGAACCTGGTGCACGGTCACCGAGAGCCAGGTCGCGCGGGCGTCGGCGAGCGGGCCTTCGAGAAACACCCGCGCCAGGCGCGTCGTCTGGTGTGGTCCCACTCGCACGATGCCAGCGTATTGGGCCCAGCGAACGTGGTAGACGCGGCCAAGGTTGTCCGTGGCAGCGATCTGGGCGTTCGGATCGAAGTTGAACACCAGGTCGGTCCCGCGTTGATTCCTCACCATCAGGTCGACCTGGATCCCGCCCAGCCCCGAGCTTGGCAGGGCATCATCCAGGGTGAGCGCGATCGGACCAGACTGGGCGACGGTTGGGATCGCCTGCACGGCCGACCGATCGACCGACGGGGTGGGCGCGCCACGTTGCGCGATCCGCCAGTGTTCCGTGCCAACCACCGGCACGCGCTCGACCGTCAGGGTCAGCGGCCAGGCGGCAGCGCTGCTCACCGGGCCGGCGAAGAAGGCATTGGCGAGCTGCCGGTCCTGGTTCGGCGCGACGGTCGGCGAGCCAGCGTATGCCGCCCAGCGGAGCTGCCAGGAGTTGCCCCTGGCGTCGACCAGCTTCAAGTCGTAAGCCGGATCGAACGAGAACGCCAGGGCGGATGACCGCCGGTTTTCGATCGTGATGGTCGCGGTGACTCCGCCCAGCGACGGTTGACGATCGAACGACGTCAACGCCAGGGAGACGGTCGGACGAGGGGTGGCGGCCGGCGTCGGGGTCGGCGTGAGCGGCGGAGCCTGGGCGAGGCGAGGGGCCGGATGGGAAACGCCGGCCGTGGCCGCACGCGGGCTCAGCACGGCCGGTGGACCGATCACGCCGACGAGCGTCGCGACCCCCAGAATGACCGCGGCGGTGCATCCCACGAGAACGAGGACGATCCTCCGGACCGGTGTGTTCATGGTTGGTTTCTCCTCTCTCCACCGATCACCGTGAAGACGGCGGCCGCCCGGGCGCCGCTCTGGACGCCGGTCGCTTCGAGCGAGACCGGACCCGACATCGCGGTGGGAATGAGCAACGATCCCTGTCGATGGATCTCCCCGTTCCGGTCGGTGGTCAAAGTCGTGCCGAGCACGATGGCCGGATCGCTCTTGATCGCGATTTGCACCGTTTCGTCCGGCGCGAAGCCGCCGCCGTTGAAGGAGACCCGACTTCCGGCCGGGCCGGCGGCGGGGGCCGGGCCAAACCAGGGACTGAGCGGCGTCACCGCGAAGGTCACCGAGACCGGGACCTGGCTGTGATTTCCAACCGCCGTCACCGACAGCTTCCCCGCGGCGAGATCGCGGGGAAGCTGAATCGGCCGACTGTCGGTGAGGCGACCGGTGCTATCGGTGCCAAAGTCGAAGACGAGCGGTTGTTGGCCGCCGCCAAGCTGAACCCGAACGTTCTCGCTCCGGGCGAACCCCTTGCCTTGCACAGTGAAGGCGGTGCCGGGTGGCCCGGCGTATCGCGACAGCGAAATGAGCGGCGTGTCGGGCAGGACGGTGAGCGTCGCCGTCACCTCGGTCTGGCTGAGCGCTCCAATCGCGACGACCCGCGTCTTGCCCCGCTGATCGTAGGGGACCTCGAACGCCGAGTCGGCGTGGAAAACGCCGGTTCGATCCACCGTGGCTTGAGCCAGCGGACGCCCCCGGTCCGAGTCGAGGAAGACCGCTACCCGTTCGCCCGGCGCGAAGTCGTGGCCGACGACGCTGATCGACTGCTCCGGCTGCGGCGTGTAACTCGACAGCCCGAGCCATGGGGTGAACGCCAGCACGCTGAACGGAACGCGCACCGGAGCGCGGCTGCTCCGACCGACGAGCAGGAACGCGTGCTGACCGGGTGCCGACATGGGCACGGCCACGCCGGTCACGTGGACGACGCCGATCTGGTTGGCGGTGAAGGTCGCCAGGACCGGCGACGCCAGGGTGTCGAAGTAGACGTCGACGTCCTCGCGCGCCGTGAATCCGCCGCCATTAAAGGACACCTGGCTGAGCGGCTTACCGGCGTAGGTCGTCGGCGCCGCGCCCGGTGGACTGCCGACCAGACCGAAGCGGGCGTTGGCGGTCCGATGGCTGGACAACCCGGCGACCTCGATTCTCTGGGTGCCGTTCGGCCAGGTGTTGGCGACGCGAACGACGATTCCGGAGAACTCTCCGTGTGCATCGGCCTTCAGGTTGACCAGGGTGACCGACGGCCCGCTCGCCGGATGGAGGGTCAGGCGAAGCTTCTCGCCTCCCTGGAATCCCATGCCGGATGCCACGACGACCGAGCCTCGGGTGACCTGCCCGGCGTTCAGGAGCAAGGTCGGCGCGACCGCCGGCGTTGGGGTCGGGGTCCGCGGAGCGACGGCCGGCGTTGGTGAGGCGCCGGCCGCCGCCGTCGGACCGGGCGTCGCGGTGACCGCCGCGGTCGGCAGGGAAGGTAGCCCGGACGTCGGCACGCTGGTCGAGTGGGTCGCCGTCCAGGCCAGGTATGCCGTGACGGCCAGTCCGATTCCGATCCACAGCACCTTCCGTCGCATGTCGCCTGGTCAGGCCGACGGCGTGTCGGCGGCCGGCGCTTCCGGCGGTGGCGGGACTGGCGTTGGCGTGGGAAGCGCTTGCGTCTGGGCCGCCGCCGGATTGCTGTCGTACGGACACTTGAACTGGGCCGTCTTCGGCGCGGGCGGGAGCGGCACGTTCGCATCGGGCGCCATCACCTGCATCTTCGCGGCGGCCGGCACCTGGCTCTTGTTTCCGATCAACGTGAAGACGAGCTGGCCCGCCTGGAGATTCGGCTCGATGGTATACGATCCCGTCGCCCCGAAGTTCCCATTCGCGTCGGAAAGGAAGCACGAGACCATGCTGCCCTGACTCTGTGGATTGGTCGCGGCGAAGACGTGGACGACCTCGTCGCGCGCCCAGCCGGTGCCGTAGAACGTGACCGTCGTTCCAGGTCGCCCGCCGTAGGTGCTCGTCTCGGCGAGCGGCGTGTAGGGCAGGACGTCGATGCTGACGGTGGAAGGCGCCTGGCTCTGCTCGCCAATCGCGATGAAGGTATTCTTGCCCTTGAGCTCGAAGGGAATCGTGAACGCCGCCGCGTTCTTGAAGGAGCCGGTGCCATCGGCGGTCATTACGGCGATTGGCGGGCTCTGGACGCTATTCAGGTGCAAGATCACGCGCTCGTTGGGACCGTAGCCCTTTCCGTTGAAAGTGAGGGTCGAATCGGCCCGGCTGGCGTAGGTGTTCACCGACAGCGTCGGATACAGATTCAGCATGAGGAAGCCAACGGTCACCGGCGACTGGCTCTTCTGCCCGACGAAGATGAAGGCATTGTTGCCAATCGCGCCGAAGGGGACCGACAGGCTGTCCTGTCGAACGTTGCCGGCCTCGTCGGTGTGAACGGTGTCGACGACCCCCGAGGTCAGGCTGTTGAAGTAGATCTTCACCGCCTCATCGGGCGCGAAGCCCTTCAACGAGTACGCCACGACGTCGCCCGGCTTGCCAACCACGGTGCCAAACGTCACCTGGGGGCTGTTCGCCGCCACGGTGCCGGTTGCCACGGCTTGCTTTGAGCCGCTGTGTTCCTGCGCGACGACGATGAACGGCCCGGAGACGAAGTCGCTGGGCAGGGTCAGGTTGAATCCACCGAAGCTGCCGCTCTTATCCGCCTGGACGAAGCCCAATGCTTTGCCGGTATCGTCCTTCTGGTGCTTCAGGGTGATGTCGACGGTGGTACCGGCGTCGAATCCCGAGCCGGTCACCCCGATCGTCGAGCCCGGACGAGCGCTCGATGGATTGAGCAGGACCAGGGGCGAACTGCTGGTCACAAGCTGGCTCGCGGCGATCGGTGTTGGCGTCGGCACGACGCTCGTCGGCGTCGACGACGGTAGCGCCAGCACGCGGTTGGCCGACGGGGTGACCCGGGCCGAGGCCGACGACGACGGCGCGGCGCCGTTATTCGATGACCCTGGCAGGAAGAGGCCGGATCCGGTCAGCCCGCCGATGACGGCGACGATGGTAATGACCCCAAGGACAACCAACAGTTTGCGCATTGGACGTCTCCTTCCGGAGGACTAGCTGCTTGCTCCCGGTTTGATGACCTGGCGTACCTCGAGCTCGACGTCGCCTTCCTCGAACCGTGCCATCAGACGCGAGTGGTTGTAGGCGTCGAGAGCGAGCTGCTCGCCGTTTTGCTCGAAGATGGAATGGAGCTGGTTCGACAGCACCAGGTAATCGAGGTTTTGCCACTTGCCGTGCAGCAGCTTGTCCTGGATCGCCGGATCGCCGGCGATCTTCCAGTGAGAGTGAGCCAGCGGATAGACCGGCTCGTTGCCATTCGGCTCGTGAAGGTCGACCCAGAGATCGTCGTCGATCAACACCATGGCGTTGGACGGCACGTTCGCGCGGATGAAGGCAAGCTGGTTGGCCTGCAAGGTCGTCTGGTCGACCAGGTATTCGTCGTGCGATTGGGCTAGGAAAGCGATCGACATCGCTACCAGGGCCAACGTGGCCAGAGTTGCTCCCACCGCTCGCGGCGGCTGGCTTGCCAGCCGTGACAGGAGCAAGCCGACGTTGAGGGCGAAAAAGGGCAAGACCGGTACCACGTAGAAGTCGATCATGACGCTGCCGCGAACCAGGTAGACGGTGAACGCGATCGCCAGCAGGCTGGCGACCAGAGTTTGGCGGTGACGCTCGCGGTCGCTCAGGCCAATCAGCAGGTTGATGAGGGTGGCCGCGACCCCCACCAGGATGATCACCGGGTCCTTCTCCCACCACTTTCCCCAGAAGTACTGCCAGAAGGGACTGTTGGAACTCAGGATGCTGCCGCCGTGGCGACTGAGCTGCCAGAGGACGGTCGAGATGAGTGAGACGTGCGCGCCCGGCGATCCATTGCCGATGAGGGATCCCGCCGGGAAGAACTCGCCCTTCAGTAGCGCGTACACCGGATAGAACGAGATCAACATCGCCGCCGACACCGACCAGCCGGCCAGGGCGAAGCGGGCGCGATACGTCGCCTTGACTTTGTGATAGAGCAGGTAGCCAAGAACCGGCGCGAAGAACAGCGCGTTCTCCTTGCAGAGTGTCGCCATGCCAAAACAGAAGCCACTGGCCAGGAGCGGCATGATTCGACGGGTCTCCATCAGCATCAGGTCGAGGGTGAGGAGCACCCAGAAGACCATGATGTTGTCCAGGAGCACCATGCGCTGGTAATAGATCTCCAGCGGCGAAAGGGTGAAAGCGGCTGCCGCGGCAATTGCCGCCAGGTGGCTGTTCGTCATCCGTCGAGCGATGCGGTAGAGCAGCGCGGTCGATCCCAGGTCGAGGAGCAGCATGAACACCCGGCCGCTGTTGATCGCCATGCCGAAGGTCAGGAAGTGACGCGGCAGAAGGAACTCCCAGACCGCGATCAGGAGCCAGCCGGCCGGTGCGTGGTCGTAGATGTAGGTGTAGGGAGCGAGCGCGCCCTCGCGCAGCACCGCCCAGGCTTGCTCCAGGTAGATGCCTTCGTCACCCAGGTACAGCGGGTAATGGAACATGTTGACCGCGTGGGACAGCAGCGCCACCAGGACCATCGCGGTGAGGCCATATTCGTTCGCCAGGGCGCGGAGGGAATCGCCAAGCGATCGCTCCACGCTTTCCGTCTGATTGGGTGTTTCTACGTGCTGCATCGTGGGCTCCTTGGATCGAGGCGGTCAGATGGTTCGGTCCGCCCGATGGGCGCCGACGTGCTTCGTCTTTTCCCAGTTGTTCACGCCCCGAAGCTGGCGAGCCATCGCTCGGAGGGCCGCGTAGGCGAGCACCCACTGGTAAGGCATGTAGACGGCGGCCATCTTGAGCGGGAGGGTGACCGGGGGATGAAAGTCGTGCGCCGCGCAAAACTCGTACAGGCCCACCACGCTGATGACGTAGTGGGCGAGCAGCAGGTAGCCCGGCAGCAAGAGAAAGAGGGCGATCACCACCGAGGTTCGCACCACGAGCATCATCCAGACCGAAAGCGGTAAGTAGAGGGCAAGTGACGCCTGGAACATCGGAAACGCCAGCGTGTACACCGCCAGGAACTTCTGATACGAGGTGCGGAGCTTGAGCCACTCCCCTTTCGCGAGGGTCTGCAAGAAACCCTGACTCCAACGCGTTCGCTGCCGGACGAAGTGACCGAGCGATGGCGGAGTCTCCTCTTTGGTGACGTACCGGTCGTCGTAGACGACCCGCACCTTCTCCGCCGCGGCGCTGAGTCGGATGCCAACGTCGGCGTCCTCGGTCAAGTTGTGCTCGTCCCAGCCACCGACCTCGAGGACGAGCTGGCGCCGAAAAAACACGGTGTTTCCGCCGAGCGGAATCATGCCCGCGGCGGCGTGGAAGTGCAGGCGCGACTTGAACCAGAAGTAGTATTCCAGGACGTTGAGCGTGGAGTACCACGACGTGTCGTAATCCATCAGCTGAACGCCGCACTGGACCGCGCGCACGCCTTCCCGCGCCATCACCGTGTTGACGATGTTGAAGATGTCCGGGTGGATCTCATCCTCGGCGTCGAAGATCGTCACGACCTCGCCGCGCGACTGCGCGAATCCGACGTTCAGACCGTGCGGCTTGTTGATCGGCCGATCGTCGAACGTGGCGACCCGGAGATTGGTGTGCCCGCTTCGGCCCAGCTCCTCGATCTTGCGCCGCGCCTGCTCGATCGTGCCGGTGTCGCCGACCTCGCAGATGACGATGATCTCGACCAGCTCGGCCGGGTAGTTGGCGCAGGCGACCCGCCCGATCGTCTCCTGAATCACCTCTTCCTCGTGGCGCGCCGGCAGCATGACGGTAAACGACAGGCCGGGCGCCTCGAAGGTGCCTGGCGCGGCCGCCGCGTCGAAGGCGTCGGGCTGGTCCCAGGTGTAGATCATCAGGTACACGGTGTACCCGGCCTGGATGGTTATGAGGATGGAGAAGACGAGTGCCGCCACGACTATCATGCTCATCTCGTCCCCGATCAAGCGCGTTTGGGAAACGATTCGGACCCGGTCGAAGGGATAGATGGCTTGATAGAGCATGATGCGTGCCTGACCGGCGCGCTCGACTGGCCCCGTTCTTGCGCTGTCGCGGGCGGCGGCTGGGATCGTGGAAGGCTGGCGTCACGAGGGGAGAGCCATGCTCGATGCGCTGATCGTGGTGGGAGCTGAGGCGCGCGATCGCGTGGAGCTGACGCTTCGTCTGGCCTGGCCAGATGCCACCCTCCGATACCGCGCGCCCGGGCGGCAGGTGATCGACCAGCTGCGAGACACGCCTCCCGACCTCGTCATTCTCGACCTCGGCTTGCCCGGCGAGGCGGGTCTGGAGGCTTTGACGGCGGCCCGACGGCTCCCCTCGGTCGCGGTGGTTGGCATCGCGGGACGGCGCGAGGATGACCAGGGTTGGCGGCAGGCCATCGAGCTGGGAGTCGACGACTACCTGGTCGCACCCTACCCGCCAATGGAGCTCCTGGCGCGGGCCGGCGCGGCGCTGCGGCAGCGCGAATCGTCGGTGGGCCGGGTGCAGCCGGCCGGCCCATGGGGTGACGGTTACCTCTCGTTTGACCTGCGAGAACGAAAAACCTGCGCCGGTGGCCAACCGGCGTGTCTGACCCGAACCGAGTACAACTTCCTCGAACGGCTGGCCCGTCAGCCAGACGCCATCGTCACCACGCGCGCCCTGTTGACCGGCCTCTGGGGCGCGGAGGGCCAGGACCGCCCGGAATTCCCGGGGGCCTATGCGCGACGCATCCGCGAACGCATCGAGCCGGATCCGGCCGTGCCTCGCTACCTTCTCACCGAGCGAGGCATCGGCTATCGGCTCGCGCTGGCGAGACCGCGATCGACCGGCAACGGCCAGACCGACTAATGCCGGGCGCGCACCCGCTCGAAGCAGTTGCTACAGTACACCGGCTTGTCGGTGCGCGGCAAAAAGGGAACCATCGTGTTCGCGCCGCACTCGGCGCAGACCGCCGGGTGCATCTCGCGCTGCGGGCGGAACGACCGATCACCGCCGCTCGAGAACGCGCTTCCGCCGTTACCACCGTTGCCACCGCCGTGCTGCCGTCGCAACGCGCGGCAACTGGGGCAGCGCCCGGGCTCGTTCATGAGTCCCCGACTGGCGTAGAACTCCTGCTCGCCCGCGGTAAAGACGAACTCATTGCCACAGTCCCGGCACTTGAGGGTTTTGTCGCTGAAGCTCACGAAGACCTCCCGACGATCGTTGGTTGGCAGGCTGGTTGTTGGAGCTGTGCCAGGGCTCGTACCGCGAACGCGCCTCCGGGCCTGATCACCGCGCCTAGATGACCGAGGACCTTACCACCGTGCGGCAGTATACACGAC
>JBOGTX010000830.1:0-3106 GCA_050695695.1 Chloroflexota bacterium | reverse complement strand
GAGTAGTAAGGTGCTTCCGCGCCAAGGCACGGGGCGGCTTCTCCCGCGCTTTTCTCGGGCGCGAGCCACGTTCGCGTTTCCTGCGCCAGGCAGGGGAGTGAGGGGCCGATGCCCGAGTCCCGACCCGAGTACGGAATCGTCATCGCCAAGGACGTGATGGTTCCGATGCGCGACGGGGTGCGCCTGGCGACCGACGTCTACTATCCGGCCCGCGACGGCGCGCCGGCGCCCGGGGCGTTCCCGGCGATCCTCGGCCGGACCTCCTACGACAAGAATTCGCCGCAAATGTGGGTCGAGCCGGTCGGTGGGTTCTTTTGCCGGCGCGGCTACGTCGTGGTGATTCAAGACTTGCGCGGTCGGCATCACTCCGAGGGCACCGGCCAGTATTATCACACCGCTAACCCCACCGAGGGACCGGATGGCTACGACTCGATCGAGTGGATCGCCGCCCAGCGGTGGTCGAACGGAAAAGTCGGCATGGTCGGCAGCTCGCACGGGGCGATCGTCCAGCAAATCGCCGCGCTCTACCGGCCCCCGCACCTCGCGGCAATCTGGCCAGACGTCGGCCCGACCAACATCTACGACCACGAGGCGCGCGGCGGTGGCGCCATGCAGCTTCAAATGTTCGGGGCGCAATTCCTCCACGCCCACGACGCCCAGGAGATCCGCGACGACCCGGCGGCGAAGGCGCTGATCTTCCAGGCGATGGCGGACGCGCGCCTCTGGGTCGAGCGAACCCCGTTCAAGCCCGGCCACACCCCGCTCCGGGTCGTGCCCAACCTCGAAAAGACGCTCTTCGACTATTACTACCGGGGTGCCTACGACGAGTTCTGGGGTCAGGACTGCTGCGATCAGACCGCCTACTTCGACCGTCACGCCGACGTTCCCGGCGTCTACAGCGGCGGCTGGTACGATCCCTTCGCCGTCGCGACGACCGGCTACTTCGCCGCGATGGCGAAGCAAAACCGAACGCCCCAGCGATTGCTCATGGGCCCCTGGAACCACGGCGCCATGCGCGGCCCGGGCGCCACCTGGGTCGGCGACGTCGACTTCGGACCGGCCGCGCGCTGGGGCGACGAGGTCTACAACCAGGAGCGACTCCGCTGGTTCGACCGCTGGCTGAAAGACGTTCCCAACGGCGTCGAGGACGATCCCCCGGTCCGCATCTTCGTGATGGGTGGCGGGAGTGGTCGGAAGACCCGAGAGGGCCGGCTCGATCACGGCGGCCAGTGGCGGAGCGAACGCGCCTGGCCGCTGGCTCACACCCGCTTCACACCCTACTACCTGCATGCGGACGGCAGTCTGGCTCCGACGTCTCCCGCCGACGACCCCGCGCCGGTCCGCTTCAGCTTCGATCCCGCTCACCCGGTGCCGACGATCGGCGGCGCGGTGACTGGCTTCTACGAGCTGGTGCCGATCGGCGAGGGCATGAACCCCGCCTACGTCGTGCCGCGGGCTCGGATGCGCAGCATCGTCCTGGATGGCGGCGCGCACCAGAAGGAGGAGCCGGGGATCATCGGAGCGCGCCCGCCTTATCCGGCGCTTGCCGTCCGTCCGGACGTCCTGGCGTTCCAAACGCTGCCCCTTGCCGACGCCATCGAGGTGACCGGTTCGGTCGTGGTTAACCTCTGGATTTCCTCGTCGGCGGTCGATACCGACGTCACCGCGAAGCTGCTCGACGTCTATCCGCCGAACGAGGACTATCCGGACGGCTATCACCTGAACCTCGTCGATTTCATTCTCCGGCTGCGCTACCGGGAGGGCTGGGACCGCGAGGTTCTGCTGACGCCGGGCGAGATCTATCCAGTCCGGATCGCGCTGCCGCCAACGAGTAACCTCTTCGCGGCCGGGCACCGGATCCGGTTCGACGTCTCGAGCAGCAACTTCCCGCGCTTCGACGTGAATCCGAACACCGGCGAGCCGGTCGGCCGTCACACCCACCGGGTGATCGCCCACAACGCGATCTATTGCGATCCGGCGCACCCATCGCACGTGGTGTTGCCGATGGTTGGGTAATCGGCGCCCGGGAGACCTCTCTCCCGGCCTCTCCCCGGCGCGGGGAGAGGAGCTTGGGATCGATGACTGGTGGCGAGAACCGACAGATCCTCGCATCAGTGATGCCCGGACCGGGCACCCATCGCCACCGCCAAGCTTCCCTCCCCGCGCCGAAGGTTCCCCCTGGAGAAGGGGGTCAGGGGGTAGAGAAGGGACCGAGGGAGAGGTTGCTCGGGCCCGCGCTCGATCCCCCAAAGCCACACGGTAAAATTGGAGCTACATTGGAGGAGGAGCCATGAACGTCGGAATTGTCGGGGCCGGAATTTTCGGCCTGGCGGCCGCGTTGGAGCTCCGCGCGCGAGGGCACGAGGTCGTCGTGTTCGAGCAGGGACCGGTTCCGAATCCTCGAGCGAGCTCGACCGACACCTCGAAGACGATCCGCCGCCTCTACGGCGATAACGCGACCTACGTCGCGCTGGTCGAGCGGGCCGCGGTCACCTGGCGGCGCTGGGACGAACAGCTCGGCGGAACGATCTACTTTCCGATCGGTCAGATCCAGATCGAGCGCAATTTCCAACCGGGCTGGCGGATTTACGATAGCTGGCAGTTCTTGCGCGGCCGCGATGAGCTGCGGATCCTCTCCGCTGACGAAGCGCGCGCCCGCTATCCGCAGTTCGGCTACCGCGATGACGATACCATTCTCTTCGACCCCTGGGGCGGCTACCTCGCCAGTGGCGAGGCGGTGGCCGGAGTGGCGCGACTGGCGCGCGACGAAGGCGTCGTGATCCGGGAAGCTACGCCGGTCCGGACGATCGAGGACGGCGCGATGGCGGCCCGGGTCGTCGTCGACGGAGAGTCGGTCGCGTTCGATCGGGTCGTCGCCGCGGCCGGGGTCTGGCTGACCGGCCTGGTGCCGGCGGTCGGGCGATTCATCCGCCCGACGTTCCAGGAGATGGTCTTTTTCGAGCCGGCCGACCGCGAGCTGTTCCGACCGGGACGAATGCCGGTCTGGGGCATCTGCCCGGAGGAAGACGGCTGGTACGGTCACCCACTCCACCGGGAGGGGTGGGTCAAGGTGGCGAACGACCTGCCCGGCGCGACGGTCGAGCCG
>JBOGTX010000829.1:0-2917 GCA_050695695.1 Chloroflexota bacterium | reverse complement strand
ACGCCGCTTCGGTCTCCTGCCACGTCGGCAGGCGCTCGGCGCGGCGGCGCGCGTTCTCGCCCAGGCGTTGGCGCAGCCCGCCGTCGGTCGCGAGCGTCCGCATCGCCGCCGCGAGCGCGACGACGTCGTCGGGTGGGACGAGCAGGCCGCAGCCTTCCTGGACGAGCCAGGGAAGTGGACCGACGCGGGCGGCGACGACCGGCTTCGCGAAGCTCATCGCCTCGGCATAGACGATGCCGAACCCCTCGGTCAGCGAAGGCAGGACGAAGGCGTCGGACGCGGCGTAGCGCTCGGCCAGCGCATCGGCGCTGAGCGAGCCGAAGACGCGAACGCGTCCGCCCAGCCGGTACCGCGCGATCCGGTCGCGCACCCGTCGCGCGTATGCCCCATCGCCTGGCTCTCCGACCAGATCCAGGGTTGCCACGGAATCCAGCCGCGCCAGCGCCTCGACGATGAGATGGATCCCCTTCTGCTCCGACCAGTTGGCCACGGCGAGGAAACGAGGCGGGTGGTCGCGATCCGGGGCTCGATACCGCGCCGGGGGCGGAATGGGACAGCCATCGCGGCCCGGGGAGACGACCACCACGCGATCCGGAACGGCGCCGGCCCGGATGAGCCGCGCCTTGAGCGGGGGGCTGACCGCGACGGCCCGGTCCGCCACCGACAGCAGGCGCCGCTCGAGGCCGATCAATGATTCGCCATCCGGATTTCCCGACATTCGGCCCGAGGTCGCTACGTCGCTTGGCAGCATGTGCATGAGCGCCACGACCCGGATTCCAAACTCGTGCTGGATCGTCTCGGCCAGCCGTGCCGCGATCGGCAGGACGAGGCTATCGACGATCGCGACGGTCGGCCGAAGCGTCCCGAGCCGGGCGCGTAGCGTGGCGGTCGCGGCATCCGGCGGGCCATCGGGGAGGATGATCTGTTCCACGCCCGGCGCGTTCTCACCCCGGGCGAGCGCGTCGAGGACGTGACGATTGTACAGGTAGCCGCCGGTGCGGCGGGCCGGGTCGCCGGCGGTGACGAGCGCGACCCGGCATCGTGGCGAGGGCATTGGCTTAACCGAGCTCGGCCTCGTAACCCGCCCAGGCGAGCGGCGACTCCCACACTTGGACGACAAGCGATCGGACGCCACGCGCGGTCAGGTGGGCGCCGACCTCGCGAGCGATCTCCCGGTGCAGGTAGCGCGCGACGGCTTCGGCGGTCGTGTTGATCCCCTGGAAAGCCGGTACTTCGTCGAGGTCGCGGTAGGTGAGCCCGTCGACGACCCGTTGAACCGCGGCCTGGAGCGTGCCGAGGTCGCAGAGCGTGCCGTCGGGTCCGAGCGCTTGCCCCCGCGCCGCGACCTCGACCCGGTAGGTATGCCCGTGGAGCCGTCTCGCGGGCCCGAAGTCCCCGCGCAGCCGATGAGCCGCCTCGAACTGCCCGACAACGCCGACTTCAAACATGTGGCCTCCCCGAGCATCGAACATTTAATCTTGAGCCACGGTGAAAGCTGCCTGGATTTGCGGGGCAAATCCAGGCAGCTTTCACCGTGGCTCTCCTTCAAGTCCTGTAGGTCAGAATGACCTGGATGACTTCCTCGGGATGCCGATCGATGAGGCGGTAGGCCGCCGCGGCATCGGCGAATGGGAGGCGGTGGCTGATCAGCGGCTCGAGAGAAAGTCGTGGCAAGAGGTCGCGCGCCAGGGCGAGTCGGCGGGCAATGCTCCAGCGCGGCTGGAGCGCCGGGTCGATTGCCCCGACCTGAGAGCTCAACAGGCGCACGCGGCCGCGGTGGAACGCGTCGCCGAGCTGGAGCGCCGCCGGTTTCGTGCCGTACCAGGACGCGGCGACGACCGTGCCCTGGAAGGCAACGGCGGCGATCGCCTGATTCAACGCCTCGGGGTTGCCGCTGACTTCGATCGCCAGGTCCGCGCCCATCCCGCCGGTCAGGCGCCGGATCTGCTCGACCACGTCCTCGTCCGGCCCCAGCGCGTGGTCGGCTCCGACCCGCCGGGCCAGCTCCCGCCGCCGCTCGATTGGATCCACCGCGACGATCACCTCGGCCCCGGCCCGCCGGGCGAGCTGGGTCACGAGCAGCCCGACGACGCCCTGGCCGAAGATGACGAGTCGCTCTCCCAGGCGCGGGTGCGCGTCGAGGACGACGTTCAGCGCCGTCTCGAGACTGGCGGTCAACACCCCGAGCTCAGGCGGGAAATCGGATGGTAATGACATCACCCGCCGCGCCGGCACGACGTATTCGGTCTGGTGGGGATGAAGGACGAAGACCAGGTCCCCCACTTCCGGACCGTGAACCGCGGCCCCGGCCTCGAGAACCCGCCCGACGCTCGCGTAGCCATACTTGATCGGAAACCCGAAGCTTCCGCGGAGGGTCGGAAGATCGAGCGCCAGGCCAGCCGGTACTTGCCCCCGGTAGACCAGCAGCTCGGTCCCGTGACTGATCGCCGAGGCAATCGCCCGGATCCGCACCTCGTCCGGACCGGGCGCGGGCACGTCTTCAGCTTGAATGCCGACCTGCCTGGGCGAGGTGAACCAGACGGCGGACGCCTGGCCCACCTCCTCATCGCACGGAGCGGCGGTGTCGCTGCGGACCACCGGCTCAGCGGGAGGGTGATGTCGCGAGCTGTCCATCGAAGATCACATCCTCGCCGAGCGGGGAGAAGTGGTATCGGCTAAAGGTGAGCGCGTCGTCGAGCCGGCGGACGTCGAGGTCCCCGATGGCCTCGACCCCGGCCCCGATCACCTTCGGCGCGATGCAGATGACCAGGCGATCGGCCAGACGATCCTGGAGCATCGCGGTGATCAGACCACGGCCGCCTTCGACCAGGATCGAGCCAACGTCTCGCGCCGCGAGCCGTGCCAGAAGGTCAGGGAGGTCCACCTGACCACGGGGATTCCGGGCCGCGATCAGGAC
>JBOGTX010000828.1:0-2908 GCA_050695695.1 Chloroflexota bacterium | reverse complement strand
CTGGGCCAGCCGGGCCGGTGGGGCCGGTCGCACCGGCCGGTCCCGTTAGTCCGACCGTACCGATTGGACCGGTAGCGCCGCCGGGCCCGGTCGGCCCAACTGGCCCGGTAGCTCCGGCCGGACCAGCTGGGCCGCTGGGACCGGTTGGCCCGGTCGGACCGATCGCGCCGGCCGGTCCCGTTGGTCCGGTCGCCCCGGTCGCTCCCGGATCACCGGCCGGACCGGTTGGTTCGATCGGGCCGGGACCACCCGCGCTACCGGTGCCACCGCCAATCAAGCAAAAGAGCTCCTGCTTCAGACGATCCGGCACGAGGATGGGGCGATCACAGTCGGCGACGTCGATGCTGCCAGGTAGCAGGTTTCCGAGAGGATCGACTCCGACAATCAGGTGACCGGAGGCATCCGTGGAGAAGTGAATACAGGCGAGGAGCAGACAATCCTGAGTGCATGGGTCGAAGCGGGGACAGACCAACGTCGTCCAGAGCACCAGCGCCTGGCGAATCGTGTCGCACGCGGTCGGCTCCCAGAGGCGAAACGGCCCGACCGACATCGGCGAGCCAGGTGAAGGCGAGGACGTCGCACCTAAGTTGCCGACCAACTGTAGAAACTCGGCGCCATCGTCCGGCGGAACCGGCGATGCCAATGGCTGAGGCAGAATCTCAATCTGTTCGAGTAGCTCGCCAAACGCCCGAATCGCGTCCTCCTCTGGCTGGGGGGGCGGTGCCCAGGCGAACTGAAGAGTAAACGATTCAAGGATCCGCGACGGCGCTCGGGTGTCCTGATCCGACGCACACGCTTCCGCGGCGACGGGAACCAGATCGGTTTGACACTCGGTGTAGCAGAGGGTGACGTAGACGGCATGTGGCCCCGGGCCCACCGGTGGACTGAGGCTGTTCTGGTTCTGCTGAAGCCAGAGACCGAGCTGAGCGCACTGGTCTTCGCCAACCCAGATCCAATTGCCCAGCGGGCTGATCGCATACCCTTTGCCGACCCGAATCTGAACGTCGGTCCCCCCGGCGAGCGCGACGGCATCCACGTGCAGGCCACAGACGGTGCCATAGCCGTGAAGGAGAAGATTGCTCTTGCGGTGTTTCCACTCGAAGTGCACCTGCTCCTGGCGAAAATCGTCCACGCCCATCACCATGCCGAAGGCATAGTTGACCCGCTTGTTTGGCACGAGCGGCGCCAGGTCGGTCGTCGTGGTCAAGCAATCTCTCATCACTCTCTCCAGCGGTTAGAGGTGCGACTGGCCGACCCGGTCGCGGTCGGCGATCAGTCGGTCGGGCACGTTCATTGGCGGGGCGGGGTAGAGATAGCCTTCGGCCAGGTAGTCGCGGCCAAGAATCATCTCGATGAAGCGACCCGACGCGCCAATCACGGTGTCGATTCCGAGCCGGGCCTCGCCGATTCGGAATCCATCCCAGAATCGGCGCACATCGAAGTCGGTGTGGGCTGGCTTCTCCAAACGGACGACCCGGTCGACCATGGAGGACTCCTCAGCCGCCAAATTCTCGGACACCAGTATGGAAAATCGGTGTGCTGTCGCGGCGATGGTGTCGGCGCCGGATCCGCCGGTCCCGGTCACGTCGCCGGCAACGGCGGCGCGCCCGCCGCGCGTGAGAAAACGCTCGACCAGGCGAATTTGAGACGGTCGGGCCGGCGCCAGGAGATAGTCGTGTAAGAGGTCTTCAAATTCCTCGTCGGTCATGATCGGCGTCGGAAGTGGCAGGTCCAAACGGGTGAGCTCGGCCATGAGCGTCGGGTCGGAGGCGACAGCAGCGTTCTTCAGTCGCTGGAGTCGCAACTCGAGACACGGGTCGAGCAACAGGTGGAGCGCGAAGCGAATCCCGTCGGGTGTGCCTCGCCGCTTGTAGAGACGGATCGCGTACCGGATGAACAGCCGCCGCCGATCGGGCGGCGGCTGCGAGCTCGACGCACTCACCGTCTGACGCCGGGCCTGAATCTGAGACCAGATTGGGTCGAGTACGAGACCGACCCAGCCGGCCAGCCAGTCGAGTACCTCGGTCGGTGCACAACGCGGATCGAAGAGCGCCCCGACGAGGTTCATCTTATCCTCGGTGAGGGTGAAGAAGCCTTCCGGGTTCGCCAGCAGACGCTCCAGGAACGATGCGGACGACGGATTGTCCTGATACACGGCCGGGAGATAGTGCTTCGGATACGAGAAGCGTGGGTAATAGGCACGAAGGGCGCGCAGCTTTGGCGTCGCTCGTCCGTTCCCGCCCAACTGGAGCTGAATCTGAAGGTATCGTCCGCCCGCCTGTTGGAATAGAAGCTCCCAGGTGCCGGCATCATCGTCGTTAGCCGGCAGATTCGGGAAAGGCTCGTAGAGGGGAATCTCCGAGCCGTCGCCCCGGAGATACAGGCCGGGCTCCGGCGTGAACGGAAGCGTCGTGAGAAGCCCCGCGTCGTCACTCGCCCGGGTCGACACGGCGACCGTGGTGCCAGACGGAATGCAGGCGTCGAGGTCGAGCCGGTCCCACACGCAGGCGTGGATATTTCCATCGAAGACCGGCGTCAGTAAGGTGGCGGCTCGATCGTAGCGCGGCTCATCGATCGTTTGGAGGGCAATCCAGCGAACCGCGGGGTCACGGGCGACGTCGCCGCCCACGACGTCATAAAAGACCGTCTGATCGTGGCGCACGACGGCGCGGCCTCCGAAGTAGTGCATGGGCAGGTAGTCATTCTTCACCGTCAGGCTCTGGCCCGGCGATAACGGCGACGCGGGATCCAGCCCGAACGAGATCGTCTGTTTGCCGTACCGGTCGACGACGTACAGGGTCTTCTCCGCCGCGACGTACGCGATGTCGTGAGCCGTCACCGCTAACTCGGTCGTCGTCGTTCCACTCTCGGTCGAGGCCACCTCGACGTTGGCGGCGAGGCGTAGCGA
>JBOGTX010000827.1:0-4867 GCA_050695695.1 Chloroflexota bacterium | reverse complement strand
CGCGCGGCCCTTGCGGCCCGCCGTGCCGAGCGGTGGTCGCCCAGTCGTGGTTGGTGGCGAGATCCTTGAAGTGTACGTAGCCCATCCGCGTGGCGTAGCGCTCGAACGTCTGCCGGACGTCGTAGTCCCCCATGGCGAGCTGGGCCGTATCCGGGCAGAAGTGAACCAGCGCCGGATCCGTCCGCGCCATGAAGCGGTGGAAGGGCGCGGACCACTCGAAGATGCCGCCCCAGTGCTGGTGCCAGGCGAGCGACAGGCCCAGCTCCCGTGCCACCCCCGCGTAGCGGGTCGCCGCGTCCGCGACGGTCGCGACATCGTCGTCGGTCACATCGTCCGCGCTGCGCAGGTTCGGCTTGTGGCCCCCGTCAAGCAGGACCCACGTCGCGCCGGCCTCGGCGGCGAACGCTGCCACTCGCCGGAACTCCTCGTCCTCGCGCGCCCGGCGGGCGGGGTCGAGGTAGGTATAGCCGGAGTACACGCTCGATAGAGTCAGGCCGTGCATCTCGAGCAGGCGCCGGAAATGAGCCGGCCGGCTGATGAAGGTCTGGTACGCCACGCCAAAGATTTCCACGCCGTCGAACCCGGCCAGCGCGATCTCGTCCAGTCCTCGGTAGATGTTCTCGGGATGCCCGTCGCGCCACCAGGCGGCCATGCCGTAGCCAACTCCGATCGTCATCGTATCCATCCTTTCGAGTGCTGCTCTCTCAGCGTGCGGATATTCCAATGGGATTATGCCACGATCGAATCAGGGGCACGGCTGGCCGGGGGCGAACTCCTCGCGGATGGCCGCGGGGACCGGCGGTTTGGACGTGCACCCCACGCCGGCCGAACCGAAGGCGACAACCGACCAGCCGCCACCGTCCAGGTGGGCGTAGCCGTAGCCCCCTGGAGGTTATCCTTCGCCGCCGGAGTGGGGTGGATCGTGAAATAGGCCCAGGTTGGGTCCGTCGTCGCCACGGTCGCCGCCGCCTGGTAGTTGGCCGGCGGTATGCCCTGCTCGTTTTGATACACCTCGATGGTGTCGTCGAGGGCGCCGAGCGGCCCGCCGTGCGGCGTGTCGCCCGGCGAATGCGCGGTTGGCAAGCGCGCGTTCCGTCGGGCATCCGCCGGTTCTCGCCAGGCTCATCGGTCGTCCCTCCCGCTCGCACCTGGCCCAATCGTCAGGGCCGGATCACGACAGTCGAGCGTACCGCGCGGAAGCAGCAGGCGTCAAGCGGCTGAGTGGCGGAAACGCTCGGGGCGATCCTCCGCGCCGGCGCTGACAGAACCGGTCGAGGTGGAACCGTCCGGGGTCAGAGCGCTTCCCATTCTTCGCGGCTGATCCCGGCGACCCGGAGAACGCGGCGCAGAAGATCGACGCCGATGTCTCCCTGGTGCGGGTTGGGGATCGGGACATTGCGGTTTCCTTTGCGCATCACCGCATGGCTTCCTCCGGCGTGCGGACCCGTAAAGCCAAGTTGACGCATGGAGCGAATCAGGCGGTCCCGGCTGATCGGACCCAGCGCGGGCATTCAAGCGGCGATGTGGACGTTGATGTCAAGGCCGTCGATCAGGGGGAGGGGATCGCCGAACCGGGTCGCGATCAGGATCCAGTCTTCGAGGGTGGAACGTAGCTCGCGCACGCATCCCTCGGGCGTGGCTCCGGTGGCCCACAGCCCGGGGAACTCGGGAATCTCTCCCCAGACGTTGCCATCTTCCATCATCTCGTACAGCGCATGGCGCATCGCCGCGTCAATGTACTCGGCCAGCATTGCTCACCCCTTCGGGCCGTCGATCCTGTCCATCCGATTGTAGCGCATCCAGGCCACGCACACCAGCGGTGCGGAATCAAGGGGTGTGACCAGAAGTTGTACAGGGAGGGAGGGACCGGGAGGCCCAAGGGTTGTTGGTGGAGAGAGGGCAATGCGCTAGGGTTGGGGACAAAGCAACGCCGCCGACGGCGATCCCCGCGGCGGCGTGATGAGAAAGGAACTCCCCATGATGACCGAGGCCCTTCCCCCCGCTATTGTAGCACCCCTCCACGACCTGGCGACCGAGTTGACGAACTGGGCCTGGAGCCATCCCGATCCCTCGCTGGCCACGATCGAGCAGCAGGTCATGGCGCAGGTGCGCGCCGTTCTCCCGACCCTGCTGGCGGCTGTCGTCGGGCTGACCACCCGCAGCCTTGCCTCCCACCGCGCGCCTTCCCGGCTCCCCTGCCCGGGCTGTGGGACACCGGTGCGGGTCCAGAGTTGGCGCTCCCGCCAGGTCCAGACCACCTGCGGTCCCCTGGCGATTGAGCGTCCCTGGTACACTTGTCGGGGCTGTCAGCACGGCTGGAGCCCGACCGATCAGACCCTGGAAGTCGCCCCCCACCACCGCCTGAGTGTCGGGGTGCACGCCCAGGTCGCGCGTCTCGGGGCCACCACGACCTTCCGCGAGGCCGCCGACCTCCTGGCGTTCCTGACCGGCACCCCCCTCTCCCCCGAGACCGTCCGGGCCCACACCGAGGCCGAAGGCACGATCCGAGAAGCTGCCCAACAGGACGCGATCGCGCAAGTCCAGCAGACCGGGGAGGTGGCGGCGGTGGAGGAGGCGCCGGGGACCCTAGTGGTGGAGACCGATGGGGTGATGGTGCGTTATCGCGATGGCTGGCACGAGGTCAAGCTGGGGGTCGTCGGGGGCCAGCAGGACGGCAGGTTGCGGGAGGTGAGTTACGTCGCGGCGCGCGCGGAGGCGGAGCGCTTTGGCCCGCGCCTGCTGGCCGAGGCGGCGCGGCGGGGAGCCTTGACGGTCGTGGGCTGGGAGGATGCCCGCCACGACATCGCCCGACTGCGCCCGGTCGCGGTGGTCGGGGATGGCGCGGTCTGGATTTGGAACCTGGCCGCGGACCACTTCGGCACGCGGGTCGAGATTGTCGACGTCTACCACGCCAGCGAACACCTCTGGACCCTGGCCCGGGCCCTCTTCGGGGCCGAGACCACGGAGGCGGCGACCTGGGCCGACACCCAGATCGGCGATCTGTGGGAGCACGGGGCGACGTGGATTCACCCGGTCCTGGCCGCGCTCGATCCCGCGACCGAAACGGAGGCCAAGGTCCTCCACCAGGAACGGGGCTACTTTCGCACCAACGCCGCGCGCATGGATTATCCGACCTTCCGCGCGCAGGGCTTGCCCTGTGGCTCGGGCGCGGTCGAGGCGGCTGCCAAGCACCTCGTTCAGCAGCGGATGAAGCGCCCCGGCTCGCGCTGGTCGGAGGCCGGTGCCAAGGCCGTTCTCACCCTGCGGGCCGACCTGCTCTCCTATCGCCGCCTGGCCGCCTGATGACAACGTCTACAAAAGGTGGTCACACCCGAATCAAGTCGATTCTCCGCGCCGGCGCTGGCGAAACTGCTGCACCCGGTAGCGGCGCGCGTGCGATCCGGCGCGAGGATCAGGACTGCGGACGTCCGGAAAACCACACTGACTCCGTACCGCTTTTCCCGCCACCGGGAAAAGCGGTGCCGGGATGTGACTAGTGTTTAGTCAATCGCGAATTGATGAATGAGTGAGGGTTGGACTGAACCCCATCTAGCGGACACGCATCAGAGTCAACTTCAGCGGGATGAATATACTGAATCCAGGTGAAGGAGACCGCGAGATGAGAGGACGAGTCCATCGTCGGGAGTTCAAGCTGGAGGTTGTGCGGCAGATCGCGAGCGGGGAGAAGCGGCCGGCCCAGGTGTGCCGGGAGCACAACCTGGCGGAGAGCCTGCTGCTGCGCTGGCGCAAGGAGTACGAGGCGCGCGGGGAGCGGGCCTTCGGCCCGTTCGACGCCGACGGTGCAAACGCGTCGGAGCGGCGGGTCGCCGAGCTCGAGCGGTTCTGCGGGCAGTTGGCGCTGGAGAATGCCGTCCTAAAAAAGGCTGGGGCGAGCGCTCGGTCGCGGAGCGCCACGCCATGATCGCCCAGGCCCGCCAGGACCATCCCGAGCTGGCGATCTCCGAGCTGTGTCGGATGCTCGGGGTCGGCCGCTCGTGGCTCTACGAGCGGCCTCGAATCCCGACCCAAGCCGAGCGCGACCTGGACTGGCGCGACGCCATCGAGCGAATCGTGCTGGAGTTCCCCGGCTATGGCTATCGACGCGTGACCAAGGCGTTGGGACGCGACGGCTGGGACGTCAACCACAAGCGGGTCTCGCGGGTGATGCGCCAGGAATCGTTACGGTGCCAGCTCGAGAGGCACTTCGTCGTCACCACCGATTCGAGCCACGGCCACGCCGTCTATCCCAACTTGCTCGCCGGCCAGGAGCTGACCAGGCTGAACCAGGCCTGGCAGGCCGACCTCACCTACGTCCGCCTCCCGATGGCGTTCGTCTACCTGGCGGCGATCCTCGACGCCTTCTCGCGGCGCGTGATCGGCTGGGCCCTCGCGCGCACGATCGACCCGCGCCTGACGCTCGCTGCCCTGGAGATCGCCCTCGCCCGACGCGCGCCCGCCCCGGGCTTCATCCATCACTCGGACCGCGGCGTCCAGTACGCCAGCGCCGACGACGTCGCCCGCCTGACCCCAGCGGGCGCTCGGATCAGCATGTCGGCCAAGGGTAATCCCTACGACAACGCCAAGGCCGAGAGCTTTTTCAAAACGCTCAAACGCGAGGAGGCGTATCTTCAGGACTACCAGACCTTTGCCGAGGCGGAAGCCAATCTGAGCCATTTTATCACGGTGGTCTACAATACCAAGCGGCTCCATTCCAGCCTCGGCTATCTGCCGCCCGTCGAGTTTGAAGCCGCCTATTTCGTCTCACTGGATGAGTTGACTTGCCCGGTGGTTCGGTAAACGGGGTGCAGTCCAGACCACCCTCTCCCCTCAAAGGGAGGGGAGCCAGAGCCAGAGGGCCGCTCTGATC
>JBOGTX010000826.1:0-4866 GCA_050695695.1 Chloroflexota bacterium | reverse complement strand
CGCCGGCGCCCTTCGCGCCAAATGGTCCGTTGTCGGTCGGCACCTCGACCAGCAGTGAGGTCAGGTCCGGCAGATCCAGCGCGGTCGGCAGGTGATAGTCGAGGAAGCCCGGATTGAGAATCCGGCCGTCCGGCGCGTAGGCGAGCTGCTCCCAGAGGCCCCAGCCGAGGCCCTGGGCGACCCCGCCTTCCATCTGGCCCTCGACGGCCATCGGGTTGATCGCCTTGCCGCAGTCGAGCGACCCGACCACTCGGCGCAGCCAGACCTTGCCGGAATCCGGATCGACCTCGACCTTGACGATCTGCGCGGCGATCGTCGTCGCGCTGGGCTCGCGGGCAAAGCTGCCTTTGCCAGCGATTGGCCCGCCGACCGTCTTGTTCGCCTGCTGGGCCACCTGGGCCATGGTGACCATGCGGTCGGGCGCGCCCTTGACCGAGACTTGATTGTCGCGCAGGAGCAGGTCATCCGGCCGCGCCTCGAGCATCTCGGAGGCGACTTCGAGCACGCGCTCGCGAATCTCGGTCGCGGCGCGCTTCACCGCGTTGCCCATGCTGAACGTGATCTGGCTGCCACCGCTGCCCGGGGCGATCGGCGCCGAGTCGGTGTCGCCACGCACCACCGACACCTTGTCGTAGGAAATGCCGACGACTTCGCCGGCGATCTGCGCCATCGCGGTGTCGGTGCCAGTCAGATCCATCAACCCGGAGAACACCTTGAGCGAGCCATCTTCCTGGATCGAGCAGAGCGCGCTCGCCGCGCCGGCGCCATTGGTCCACTCGCCAATCCCGACGCCCCAGCCCTCGTTCGGCCCCTTCGTGCGGCTCGACCAGCCGGCGGCTTCGGCGACCTTGCGCAGCACCTGCTTGAAATCGACCTCCTGGCCTTCCCGCATGTTCATGATCCGCAGATCGATCGGATCGATCCCCAACTGACGGGCGATCTTGTTGAGCTGCGCCTCCGAGGCGAAGCTCGCCTGCGGGCCGCCCGGGGCACGGTACGCGCCGGTCGGTGGCTTGTTCGTCACGACGTCGTAGCCGTGGTACTCGACGTCCGGGATGTCGTAGACACCCCTGACCCGGGCGGTCGCCCAGGAGCCATTTCCCTGAACGCCAACGTCCCACAGGCCAAAAGCCTTGCGCGCGAGAATCTTGCCGTCTTTCCGGACGCCAGTCTTGATCGTCATGACCAGGCCAGGGGCCGGTCGACCATCCAGGAATTCCTCTTCGCGGGTGTAGAGGATTTTCACCGGGTGGCCGGTCGCCTGGGAGAGCATCACGGCATAGGTATCGACCACGCCGCCAAACTTCGCGCCAAATCCGCCGCCAATCGTCATGCCGATGACGTTGATTCGGTGCGGTGGAATGTCGAGCGTCCGCGCGAGGTTGCTGCGAACCGAAAAGATGCTCTGGGTGCTGGTCCAGCAGGTCACCTTGCCACTGGGATCGACGTCGGCGATCGCGACCTGAGGCTCGATGTACGACTGGTGGGCGCGCGGAATCACGTAGGTATCTTCGAACACGAAATCCGACTGACGGAAGCCGGCTTCGACGTCGCCGTCCACCTTCTCGGTCGAGTGAAGCACGTTCTTCAGTAACGTGCCGTCAGGGCCCTGGAATGGCGCGCTGTCCTCGTGAATGTCCGGAGCCTCGGCCTTGACCGCGTCCCGCGGATCGATCAAGGCCGGCAGCACCTCGTACTCGACCTCGATCAGATTGGCGGCCTGCTCGGCGATCTCTCGGGTGGTGGCCGCCACCGCGGCGACCTTCTCGCCCTGATACTTCACCTTCTCGTCGGCGAACGCCTTGAAGTCCATCGACGTACCGTGCGCCTCGTCGACGATCTTCGCGACGCGTCCCGCCAGGCTTGCCTTGGTGATCACCGCCTTGACCCCCGGCAGCGCCAGCACCTTGCTGGTATCGATGCGCTTGATCCGGGCGTGCGCGTGCGGGCTCCGCAAGAACGCGCCGTGCAACATGCCGGGCAGCTTCATGTCGGACGTGTACTTCGCCCGCCCGGTCACCTTGTCGAGCGCGTCAATCCGCTTGACCCGCTGACCAACGACGACGGTATCGGTCATCTGAGGACTCCTCCAATCAATTCATTGCCCACGCGAGGGCATGGACCACATCACAAACGCTCGCCGGCGGCGACGACCGCCTCGACGATCTTTTGATAGCCGGTGCAACGACAGAGATTTCCCGCCAGTGCGAAGCGAATTTCATCTTTAGTCGGCTTCGGATTCTCGTCGAGCAACGCCTTGGCCGAGAGAATCATCCCCGGCGTGCAGATGCCGCACTGCAGGCCGCCGTGCTCCATGAACTCTTCCTGAAGCGGGTGCAGGTGGCCGTGCTGAGCGAGACCTTCGATCGTGGTCAGATCCGCACCCCGTGCCGCCATCGCGAAGGTCATGCAGGTGGCGATCGGCTTGCCATTCATCAAAACCGTGCAGGCCCCGCAGTCGCCGGTCGCGCAGCCTTCTTTCGTTCCGGTCAAGTCGCACTGATCGCGAATCGCATCCAGCAGCCGGGTTCGCCCTTCGACGGCGACGTCGTACTCCTGGTCGTTGATGCGCAGAGTGATCGCTTCCTTCATCTCGGTCCTCTCCCTGGCGTTCGTTTCGATAACCTGCCGCGCTGCCCGGTGATCTTCCCTGGGCCGTGGTCAATCCGTCACGCGACGTGCTTCGCGCGTTCGACCGCCTGGCGGATCGCCCGTCGGGTCATCAGGTCACACTGCTCCCGCCGATACTCGGCCGAGGCGCGGACGTCCGAGATCGGGCGCGCCGCGCGGGCGGCCGCCTGGCCCGCCCGAGCCAGGATCTCATCGGTCACCGCCTGACCCTCGAGCAGCTGCTCGGCCTCGTGGACCCGAATCGGCGTCGTCGCGACCGCGCCCAGGCAGACCGTGGCGCGACGAATCACCGAGTCGCCCGGCGCCAGGCTGACCGTCGCCGCCACGCCAACCATCGCTAGATCCATGGCCGGGCGCGTGTAGACCTTGATGTACACCCCGGAGGTACGCGCCGCCGGCGCGGGTATCCGCAAGTCCACCAGCAGCTCGTCGGGGGCGAGGACCGTCTTTCGGACGCCGGTGAAAAACGCGTCCATCGGAACGGTGCGCTCACCACGAACGCTCGCGACTCGGGCGGTGGCTTCGAGGGACACCAGCGATGGGATGATGTCGGCCGACGGGGTGGCCGTGCAAATGTTGCCACCGATGCTGCCCAGGTTGCGGATCTGGATCGAGCCGATCTCGCGGGCGCCGCTCGCGAGGTGAGGGTACTTTTCCAGGACGATCTCCGAGGTCTCGATCCGGCGCAGCGCCGTCGCGGCCCCGAGCGTCAGTCCGGCGCGGGCGTCGTAGTCAAGCGTGCCGAGCTCGGGAATTCCTCGCACGTCGATCAAAAAGTCCGGCGCGAACAGGCCATTCTGCAACTGTAGCATCAAATCGGTGCCGCCAGCGAGCACTTTCGCCTTGCCCTGGTGCGCGGCCAGGAGGCCAAGGGCTTCGGCCACGGTCGATGGGGCGAGATAGGTAAAGTCTTTCACAGATTCCCTGCCCTCAAATGAAGCTCTGGGGGTGCATTCACGGTAGAGGATTATAGCAAGACCCGACGCCATCGCCAACTCATTGACCGCCCCGGTCGCGCCCCGGTTTCGCCACGAAGAGCTCTCGGTGTTGTAAAATCAACCCGAAAGAAACACCCACCCCCTGGGAGCGATCGATGTTGCGAGTCGGGATCGTCGGCGCGACCGGCGTCGTCGGTCAACAGTTCGTGGTAGCCCTCCAGGCCCACCCCTGGTTCCAGATCTCCTGGCTGGCCGCGTCCGATCGGTCGGCCGGGCTCAGGTATGGCGACGCGATCCGCGATCGTCAATCCGGCGCGCGGCGCTGGTACTGCGCCGAAGAGCCGTCGGACGCGGTTTTGAATCGCACCGTCGACTCGGTGCATCAGTTCGATCCCGGACGGGTCGACCTCCTCTTCACGGCGATCGAGTCGGACCAGGCGCGCGAGCTGGAACCGGTCTTCGCGGCAACCACTCCGGTCGTCAGCACCGCCTCCGCCTTCCGCGCCACGCCTGACGTGCCCTTGATCGTTCCGGGCATCAACTCGGGCCACCTCGCGCTGATCCGCCACCAGCAGGCGCGGCGCGGCTGGAAAGGCTTCATCGCGCCAAATCCGAATTGCACGACCGTCGGGTTGGCGATCACTCTGCGCCCCCTCCAGGCGCGCTTCGGCGTCAAGTCGGTTGTGATGACGTCGCTACAATCGATGTCGGGCGCCGGGCGCAGCCCGGGAGTTGGCGGGCTCGACATTGTCGATAATGTCATCCCCTACATTCCCGGCGAGGAAGAGAAGGTGCAGGCCGAGACGCGGAAGATTCTCGGCCTGCTCGACGACAACGCGGTGGCGCCCGCCCCGTTCGACGTGTCCTGCACCTGCACTCGGGTCAACGTCTCCGATGGCCACACCGAGAGCGTCTTCGTCGGCCTCGAACGACCGGCCAGCGTCGACGAGGTCCGAGACGCGTTCGCCTCCTTCGCCGCTGACTTCGCCGGGTCGAATTTGCCCTCGGCGCCGCGACGGATGATCGTCGTCAACGACGATCCCTTTCGGCCCCAGCCCCGCCTCGACCGGACGGTCGACGACGGAATGGCGACGGTCGTGGGCCGAGTTCGCGCCGACGGCGTCTTGCCCAACGGAATCAAGTACGTGCTGGTCTCGCACAACACCAAGATGGGCGCGGCGAAAGGCTGCGTCCTCGCCGCCGAGGTTCTGGTCAAGCAAGGCTACGTCGGCGGGCGCAATGTAGAATCGTAGCAGGGCAGGCAGCCTGGGAGCGCGGGCGTCTCGCCCGCTCGGGG
>JBOGTX010000825.1:0-2271 GCA_050695695.1 Chloroflexota bacterium | reverse complement strand
GCTGGTGCTTTATCTCGGGGCGGTGCTCTGCCTCGCCACCGACCGTCGGAACCTGCTCGCCGTCGTTGTCGTCGCGCTGCTTGTCTTGAATATTGTTGGAATCGCCGGATCCGGGATCGTCCTGCTTCCAGGCACCCTGCTCCTGGCCGCGTCGGCTGCCATGGCTCGGGACGCCGGGCATCCTCGACGGTAGCCCTGCCTTGCGGGCTACTGATCATCCACATGCTTGCTGGCAATCTAGCTGGTTGCTTCAGGCGTGGCTGATTCGATTCTCGCCGCGGCACGGGCGGGCGAGGCGCCCGCGCTCCCTGGGTCGGCTGCTGCTCGGCGGTTCTGCGCTAGACCCGGCGTGATCTGGCATCCTCGCGCCGGACCGCGCTCGAAGAAGTGATTCGACAGGCGCCCCACTCGCCTCCCCATCGTCGGCCAGGCTGGCACGCACCCTGCACACCGTGGCGAAAGATGCGCGATGGAGGGTGCCGGTGAGTACGGCGGCGGACTGCTTAGTCGAGACGATACACCAATGGGGCGTCGACACCGTCTTCGGGCTACCCGGCGACGGCATCAACGGAATTCTGGAATCGCTGCGCGAGCGCGCGGACCAAATCCGCTTCATTCAAGTGCGCCACGAAGAGGCCGCGGCCTTCATGGCCTGCGCCTACGCGAAGTATACCGGGCGGCTGGGCTGCTGCCTCGCCACCTCCGGGCCGGGCGCCATTCACCTGATGAACGGCCTCTACGACGCGAAGCTCGATCAGGTACCGGTCCTCGCGCTGACCGGCCAGACCTACCACGACCTGATCGGCTCGCACTACCAGCAGGAGATCAACGAGCTTTCGCTTTTCGCCGACGTGTCGGTCTACAACCAGCGGGTGATGGGGCCGGCCAATGTGCGTGTCGTCACCGACGTCGCCTGCCGCACCGCGCTGGCCCGCCGGGGGGTCAGTCACGTCTGCTTTCCAACCGACATGCAACACTGGAAGATGCCCGGCCACCCGTCGTCGGCCAAAGTGCTCGGCGCGACCTCGCAGGTCTACGCCTTCGGCCAGTGCCTGCCGTCCACCAGCCAGCTCCAGCACGCCGCAGGCATTCTGAACCGCGCCAAGAAGCCCTGTATCCTGGCTGGCCAGGGAGCACTCGGGGCCGGCCGCGAGCTGGAAGCGATCGCCGACAAGCTGGGCGCGCCAATCGTCAAGGCCCTGCTCGGCAAAGCGTGCGTTCCCGACGACAGCCCGTTCACCACCGGCGGGATCGGCCTGCTGGGGACGAAGCCGTCGGAAGAGGCGATGGCAAGCTGCGACGCGCTGCTGATTGTCGGCAGCACGTTCCCGTACCTGGACTTCTATCCGAAGCACAAGCAAGCGCGTGGCATCCAGATCGACATCGACCCGGTCCGGATCGGCCTGCGCTTTCCGGTCGAGGTTGGCATGGTGGGGGACGCGCGGGCGACCCTGCAGGCCCTGACGCCGCTGGTCAAGACCCACGCCGACCGAAGCTTCCTCGACGCTGCCCAGCGTGGCATGCAGGACTGGTGGAAGCTGATCGACACCCGAGGCACCTCGGACGCCATGCCGATGCACCCCGAGGTGGTGGCGCGGGCGGTCTCCGAGCTCGCCCACGACGACGCGATCGTCTCGACCGATAGCGGCACGATCACGACCTGGATCTCCCGCCAGCTCAAGATTCGTCGCGGCCAGATGTTCTCGCTCGCTGGAAACCTGGCGACGATGGCGTGCGGCCTGCCCTACTCGATCGCCGCGAAGGTCGCCTATCCCGATCGCCAGTCGATCGCGTTCGTCGGCGACGGAGCCTTCACGATGTTGATGGGCGAGTTCGCCACCGCGGTCAAATACAACCTGCCAATCATCTGCGTCATCATCAAGAACAACGTGCTTGGCCAGATCATGTGGGAGCAGATGGTCTTTCTCGGGAATCCCCAGTACGGGGTCGATCTCTGGCCGATCGACTTCGCGGGCTACGCGCGCGCCTGCGGTGGAATCGGCTACTGCGCCGACCGCCCCCAGGACGTGAAGCCGATGCTCGACGAAGCCATGCGCGCGGGAAAGCCGGCGATCGTCGAGTGTATCGTGAATCCCTACGAGCCGCCGATGCCGGCCGAGGTGACGCCGGAGCAGGCCCTCCACATGGCCGAGGCGATGGCCCGCGGCGAGCCGAACCGCAACCGGATCGCGGAGACGGTCTTCCGCGATCGGATCCGCGAGCTCGTCAAGACCTAGATTCGTCCTTGGTCCCGAATGGGCGATCCCGCCT
>JBOGTX010000824.1:0-1588 GCA_050695695.1 Chloroflexota bacterium | reverse complement strand
TCGACAAGCTGTTCGACGAGCCGTACGCGACCATGCCGATCGGCAATGGCCCGTTCAAGGCGGCCAGGTTCGTCGATGGCCAGTACATGGAGTTCGCCGCGAATCCGGACTTCTACCTTGGCAAGCCCAAATCGGACCACTACATCGTTCGGTTCGGCGATGCCGACACCCTCTCGGCGGCGATGGAGGCTCAGGAGATCGACGGCACCGGCGTCAACGCCGGGCCGGTTTACGACCACCTCACCGGCCTGGCTTACATCGCGGGCGACGCCGTGCCGGAGACCCACCCTTACGGGCTCGTGGTGAACGCCGGTCACGTCAAGGAGCACGTCGCGCTGACCGAGGCGATCATGAACGCGATCGACGTGCCGACGCTCAACAAGCAGTTGTACAGCAACACCCTGAATCCCTCCAATTACCTGTTCGGGCACATCGTGGGCTACGAGAAGCCGCCGGCCGGCTTTCCTTCCTACAGCTACGATCCAGGCAAGGCGAAGGCGGCCCTCCAGAAGGTGAGCTGGGACCCCAACCGCGAGCTCCAGTGGATTATGTGGAGTAAGCCGACCCCGGCGACCGACGCGATGCAGGCGATGCTCGCGGCGGTGGGGATCAAGACCAAGTACAAGATCATCGACGTGGCGACGGTGATCGACGAGCTCTACCACAAGTACGACTACGACCTGGTGTTCGCCAACTTCAGCCCCGATCAGGATCTGCGGAGCGCCTGGAAGTACATCAAATGCGGCTGGGATTACGATCACGGCGGCTTCAACTACGCCCAGTACTGCGACCACGACGTCGACGCGCTCTGGCAAAAGGGGCTCGACGAGACCGACGCGGCGAAGCAGCACGACCTCTTCGATCAGGTCAGCCTGAAGCTGGCCGCCGATCCGCCCCAGGCGACCCTCTGGCGCCCATCGGCGGTCTACGTCTGGAACAAGCGGGTCCAGGGCGCCTATCCCTACCAGTATCGGCTGCCGGTGCGCCCGGCGCTCGAAAAGGTCTGGGTCGAGCCGAAATAGGGGAAAGCTCGTGACGACCTACGTCGCGCGCCGGCTGTTGCTGATTTTGCCGCTCATGCTTGGGATCACGATCATCACCTTCACGATCGTCAACCTGGCGCCGGGCGATCCGATCACCGCGCTGATCGATCCGGTCGAGATGCACCTGATGTCGAAGGCGCAACTGGAGGCCGAACGGGAAGCGCTTGGCCTGAACCGGCCGATTCCGGTTCGCTACCTGCTCTGGCTCAACCAGGCGGTCCACGGCAACCTCGGATACTCGATCCAGGAGAACCGGCCGGTCATCGCGTTGATCCTGGCGCGCCTGCCGGCCTCGCTGGCGCTGACCGTCCCGGCGATCCTGCTGGCGATGACGCTCGGCGTCGGGTTGGGTGTGCTGTCGGCGCTCCGACAGTATAGCGCCCTCGATTACCTGCTGACCGTGCTCGCCTTCTTCGGGGTGTCGGTGCCGGGGTTCTTCTTCGCGCTGATGGGGATGTTCGTCCTGGGGGTCGAGCTGCGCTGGCTGCCGATCTTCGGGATGTGGACGCCGGGGCAGCCGACGACGATCGATCTGGACCTGATCC
>JBOGTX010000823.1:0-7581 GCA_050695695.1 Chloroflexota bacterium | reverse complement strand
GCCCTGGCCAGGAAGGACATCGCGCTGATTCGCTCGGTGAAGCAACGCGGTGTCCTTCCTGGCGACCTACCCTTAATTGAGCTGCCGCTTGTTCGCGCCGATTTTCGGGCCGGGATGGCGATGGCCCACGATGTCGACCCGGGCGCCGCAGGCGGTACAGGTGCCCTGGATCCGGGTCGAATCGGGAAAGTAAGAGATCGTTCCCCCGCGAACCGCGCGAATGTTTTTGCAGGTCGGGCAGAATGAAAAGGCTTGAAGCAGTCCGGATTTCATCGGCATCGTCGATTAATGCTGATGTCCGCAGCCGCAGGAGCCGCCTCCGCAGGCGCAGCCTTGCTCGTAGTTGGGGTTGCTGAGGGTGAAGCCCCTTCCCATCAAGGCGTCGACGAAGTCGATCTCCGAGCCATTGACGTACGGCGCGCTGTCGGCATCCACGACGAAATGGATGCCCTCGACCTCGACGACGACGTCGCTCTCGGCTACCTCATTGTCGAAACCCATGCCATATTGAACGTGATTTCCATCCGAGACCTTCGCGAAAATCCGGACCGCGAGCTCGCTGTCGTTCTGTTCCCGCAGCATGTCGCGCATCTGCTCGACCGCGGGATCGGTGATCGTAATCAATTCCACAACCTCCATTGATCTGACTAAACTATGCGTACTTTTGACCCCAACGTCAAGCGATTCGTTCGATTGTCGAAGGGATCGATCACAGTCCGGGCAACGGCAGGTCAAGGCTGCCGTCGGAATGGGCTGCGCCGTCGATCGGGAGCCGACTTCCATCGGCGTGGTAGAGCCCGACCGAAAGGTGAAGCCCCCGGCCGGAAGCGTCGGCCGGCAGCTTCAGGCCAAATCGATCGTCCATGACGTCGCCGGGCCGCCAGGTGGACGCCGGTCGAAGGTCGTCCTCCGGGTAGTGGTCGCTCTGGGTGACGATCGCGCCGCCGCGATCGAGCAGGTGAGCGAATACCCGTAGTCCTTCGGTGGGCGTCCGCAGCGCTTGCCAGGAGAGCGTGACGAGGAGATAGTCGCTGGTCTGGGCGCGCACGACGCTGGCCCGGTAGCTCACCAGCTCCGCGTCCTGGCCGAAGTGGCGGTCGACCTTCGACGCGCCCACCACCCGTGAGGACGTCGGATCGTCGGTGGCGTAGAAGCTGAACGTCATGTTTTCGACCCAGCGCGAGCTCACCCGGTAGGCGTGCTGGTCGAGCCAAACCTCCAGCCAGTTTCCCGGATCGAAGTCGGGCGGATGGTACTTGACGAACCACAGCCCGCGGTAGCGCCTGGTCAGGCCGTCGAGCGTCGCGACGGTCTGCTCGCCGATGGTGCGCGGGGCGGGGAGCTCGAACCAGGGGATCGTCTTGCGGAAGTAGTAGAAGAAGCTGGGAAACTGCGGCGGGCCATTCACGATCACCGCGACGTCCGGCGTGGCGACCGCTTCGACTGGCTGCTCCGCCGCCCGGAGGTCGTCGCGCCAGTACGCCGGGACGAAGTAGTAGTTACCCAGCGACGGGACGATGCCGGTCAGCAAGAGGGCGGCCGTCGCGATTCCGAGGCAGCCGCCGGCTACGCCGCGGGTGACCGAAAGCGGCGATCGGACCGACCACGCGGAGCCGACTTTCGCGATCAGCGCGCTCAAGCCGGCCGCGACCAGCGCGTACCAGGCCGGACTCGCGACGATGAAATAGCGCTCCCACCCCGGGTGCGGCACGAACGAGATCTCCTGGACCGCCAGGATCGGTACGGCCAGGAAAAGCGCCCAGAAGAGCGACTGGCGCCAGGGGCTGACGATGAGCCCGAGCGCCGCCAGGGCGAGCGCTACCGGGACGAGCCGCGATACCTGGGCCGGATCGACGGTGGTGCCGAAGTTGAAGGTCGTCGCCAACTGACGGAGGACCATGGGCAAGGAGATACTCGCGCGACTGACGCTCCTCGACTCGCGGAGCATGCTCGGGCCGGCGTAGAGCAACAGCGGTGCGAGCAGAACCAGCGCCCCGACCTGGGCCAGCAGGCAGGTGAACGCGACGGTCGGCCAGCCGCGACGGTCGGCGAGCCGCCCCAGGGTGGCCGCGGCGAGGGCGAAGCCGGCGAAGTAGAAGCTGGCCACCGCCAGCGCGGCGGCCACGGCGTAGGCGCACCAGAGGCCGATGGAACGATCCGATGCCCTGACCAGCAGATAGACCGCCAGAATGACCAGGGCGGTCACCAGCGCGTAGGTGCGGGTTTCCTGGGAGTAGTAGATCCAGAACGGCGAGACGGCGGCGAGCGTCGCGGCGACCAGGCCGGCCACTCGGCCGAGAGTCCGCCGAACCAGCGCATAGAGGAGGGGGATCGCCAGGACACCGAAGACCAGCGACAAAAACCGGACCGCCGTCTCGCGGTCCCCGGCCACCAGGATCCAGTAGTGGAGCACATAATAGTAGAGCGGCGGAAGGGTGCCTTCGTGGGGCACGTCCCCGGTGATCTCGCCGATCGATCCGTAGGCCCGGAAGACGCTGATCGTCTCGTCTCCCCAGAGGCTCTGGGTGCCCAGGCGGAAGACCCTTAACCCGAAGGCGAGGGCGACGACGAACCCAACGCCGGCCCGGTCGATCGTCCAGCGCGAGGTTCGTGCCGCCGGCGCGCACCGAGCCGGCGAAGGTGACGACGAGGCGGTCAGATCCACCGGTGAACCGTCACGCGAACCTCACCCCTTCGGCAGCTTCTGATACACCACGAGCCAGTTGGTCGCGATCTGCTCCTGGGCCTGGGCGAGTGGGACCGCTCCAGAGCACACCTGATCGTGAAGGTAGTTCTCGACCTTATCCTTCTCGTGGAAGCCGGGACGCGGGTCGGCCGCTTCCGGCCAGAGGTTGGCGATGTCGTTCGATCCACCGAGCTCCAGGCTGATCAGGTGGTCGACCTCGTACTGGCCGGCGTGATGAGACTTGACGCCGTATTCGGCGTACACCTGGTTCTTCTCCGCGTCGGGCACGTTGCGCACGCTCTTCGCGTAGCCGGGCTGGCAAATCTGTTCTTTGGTCGCCGTCGAGATGATCGCGCCCGGCGAGCAGGCGCCATCCGGCAGCGCGTCGTGGGCTGCGCACCCCGACGTCTTGGTGCGCTGTCCGATGTGCGCGCTCTGAGCCGGAGCGGCCGTCGAGCGGCAGGCGGCGATCGAGCTGGCCAGGAGCAGGAAGATGCTCAACGCGGTGGCGAATTGGCGTCGTGTCATGCTCTACTCGCGTTCCTCGCGCCGCGATCGGTCGGTCCTCCCACCGTGCGGATCAGTCGGGCCTTCGCATCCCCGAGCATCTCCGCGGCGGATCGGGCGGCATCGGCGTCTTCGGCGTCGACCGCGATGAGCGCGCCACCGGCGAGGACGCCGCGGGCATACCGGTCAGCATCCGACGCCGAGACGCCAAGGCTCGCAAGCCGCTCTGACACGTCGCCGGCCGATAGTCCGGTGAGCGGACCGGTCAGGTCGGCGATTGCCTCGGCGTCGGCCCGGGTTTTCATCACGAGCGAGGTCACGCCTGGTCTGAAGTCCGCTTCGGCGAGATTATCGAGGCACAGGGCAGCGTTGGCCGCGGAGTCGAAAAGCCCGATGACCAGTGGCATCTCCGGCCCCCACTTGGGTTTGGTTCCACGATCCTCTCCAGCCCAACGCTGAAGTCCGGTTGGCTGGTTCGTGGCAGCGGCCCTAAGTCTACCACGGGCCGGCCGAACCGGGCCACCGTCGGCGCCGAGGTGCGAACGACATCGTCGGGCGCGCGATCGAATGCGACGACTCACCACACGGGCCCGCGTCCGTCCTAATTTGGCCATTCGGGTCCGTGTGGTTCCGCGGTCCCGACGGTCACATCCGCTCTCGTGGCCGGTACTGTACCGCCTCGGCCACCTGGGCGGCGCCGATGGTGTCGCGGCCGGCCAGATCGGCGATCGTGCGGGCCAGCTTGAGGACCCGGTGGTAGCCCCGCGCGGAAAGCCGCAGCTGTTGCATCGCCACGCGCAGCAGGCCCTGCGCCGTGTCGTCGGCACGGCAGAAATCGCGCACCTCGGCCGGGCCCATCTCGGCGTTCGCGTGGAGCTTCTTGCCGCGAAAGCGCGACCGCTGGCGGTCGCGCGCCGCCTCGACCCGAGCCCGGATCGTCGCCGACGATTCCCCCACCCGGCCGTCGGCGAGCTTTTCGTAGTCCACCCTCGGCACGTCCAGGTAGATGTCGATCCGATCCAGCAGCGGGCCGGAGATGCGGCTCTGGTAGCGCGTGATTGCTTGCGGCGAGCAGGTACAGGGACGCAGATTATCGCCAAAAAATCCGCACGGACACGGATTCATCGCGCCAATCAGCACCATTTTCGCCGGAAAGCTGACCGTTCCCTGGGCGCGGCTGATCGTCACGATGCCGTCTTCGAGGGGTTGGCGCAAGACCTGGAGGATGTGCTGCCCGAACTCGGGCATCTCGTCGAGGAAGAGCACCCCGCGATGGGCCAGACTGATCTCGCCGGGGCGGGGCCAGCGCCCGCCACCGACCAGGCCGGCGTGGCTGATCGTGTGGTGGGGCGCCCGAAAGGGGCGAGCGCGAATCAGCGGCGTCTCCGGCGGCAGCAACCCGGCCACGCTGTAGACCTTGGTCACCTCGAGGGCCTCGTCGGGGCTGAGCGGCGGCATGATCGACGGGACGGCCCGTGCCAGGAGCGTCTTCCCGGCGCCGGGCGGGCCGGCGAGCAGGACGTTGTGCCCGCCGGCCGCCGCGACTTCCAGGGCGCGCTTCGCGTGCTCCTGCCCCCGCACGTTCGCGAAATCCGAGGTGAAGTCGGGCTCGAAGGCCAGGATCGACCGATCGGGGGCGAAAGGCGCGATCACCCGATCACCGCGCAGATGATCGACCAGCGCCGCGAAGCTGGCGACGGGAATGACCGCGACCCCTTCGATCAGGCTCGCCTCGAGGCCGTCGGCCGCCTGGACGAAGACGGTGGTAATCCCTTTGTCGCGGGCCAGGCTGACCATGGGCAGAATTCCGGCGGTGTGGCGCACCTCGCCGTCGAGCGACAGCTCACCCAGAAAGAGCGCGCGATCGGTCGACGGTGGAACCTGCTCGGACGCCATCACCACCGAGAGCGCGAGGGGAAGGTCGTAGGCCGGTCCCTCCTTCTTGAGGTCGGCCGGGGCGAGGTTGACCGTCACCCGTCGCATCGGGAAGACGCAGCCCGAGTTCCTGACCGCGGCGCGAACCCGCTCGCGCGCTTCTTGCACCGCGGCGTCGGGCAGACCAACCACCGTGAAGGCCGGCAGCCCGGTTCCGATGTCGGCTTCGACCTCGACGATCGCCCCGTCAAGACCGACGACCGCGCAGGTCAGCACCTTCGCCAGCATGAATTCCACTCCGTTTCGACGCCGCGCGCCGGTCTTGCCAGGGCCTGGCACAGTGTAGCAGGCCACGGGGCGGCGGGCAAATGATCGATTGGCGCGCGCTCGGCAAGTCCTACCTGCCCAATAGCCACAACGGGCTAATTGACGCGGTGTTTGCCGCATGATAAGAATTCGTATGGGTCGTGGTGCATCCAATTCAGTGAACATGGGCTGGTGGTCGTGGCTGGTGGTCGTGGGGCGGTGGTCACGGTCTCCCATCTGGACCGGGAACCGATTGCCGCGCCGACGTCAGCCGCGGCGATTCGCGCGGGGAGACGCCGCCGGTGACTCTGCGTGCCGCGATTGTCTCGGCGTGCTTGACCGTCGGCGCGTTGCTCGCGCTGACCGGCGCGGCCGCGGCGGCGGGCCCGAATACCCCCCGCGAGCGGGCCAGCGCGCTGCCCCGCGACTCCGTGCCAGAGGCGGTCAGGCCGACCGCCCCCGGGGCGAAAGTCGTCTCGAACGCTCACGATCGCGCGCCCGCGGCACCTCGACCGAACACCGCCCCGGCCCGGACGACCTCGGACACGAATTCCCCCGACGTGGCGCCCGTGACCAGAGGGCCGGCGCCCACGACCCGGTCGCCCACGGTAACTCGGCGATCGGAGCCGGTCGCGGCGTCGCCGGCCGCGCGCTCCCCCGGGCCACCGTCCCACCCCGCCCGGCCGGAGCGGCCGACCCGCCCGGATCCTTCGCCGCGTCAAGCGCGGACTTCGTCGTCTTCGCGCGATGGCTCTTCCAGGGCCGCCAGCGCGCCTCCCCGCCCGGTGGCGCCGCGCTCCGGGGTGGACCCGGTCAGTCGGCCGACGCAGTCTGGCACCAGCCCTCGACCCCTGCCTCGCTCGCCGTCGCTCGACCGCCCGCGGCCAGGGCTCTCGACCATCCGGACCGGGCAATCCCACCACAGCGCGAGCATCAGTCAACCGCATTCAGGGGCCGACACCCCGCCGCATCAGGTGGAAAATACCCCGCCGCCGACCACGACGCCAATTCCGACCACGACCCCAATTCCGACCACGACGCCGGTTCCGACCACGACGCCGGTTCCTAGCGTGACCCCGGTCCCGACCTCGACCCCAATCCCGACGCCGGCCCACACCCCGACCACGACCAGCGCGCCGGGAGGCGGAGGCCGCGTCATCGTCGCCACGCCAGGCGAATCCCCGGTCGCGGGTGGGGGCTCGACGGTAGCCCCCCGAACGTCTGGTTCGACCTCGGCTCAATCCGTCAAATCCGTCGCCACGACCGAGCCACTCGTCCGGACCGGGCGGACGGGCGGGCAGCCGCGAGCTACTCGATCCCAGCGCTCGCCCGCGCCGCGCTCGTCAATGACACCACGAACGGTCGCCAGGATCGGTGTGGCGCCCCGGGCGGCCGGACCGTCGATCGCCCGGCCGGCCCGGCCACGGCCAGCCCCGGTGAATCGCCCAGGCGCGGTCGACCGTCGGCTGACGGTTTCACCAACCCTGGGAACGCCACTGAATCCGGTGGAGGGGCGGCCGGAGACCGATCAACCGGAGCCAGCGACTCCTCCGTCGCCGCTGCCGATGCCGGTTGGCGGAATGTCCGCGTCATCCCTCCTGGCTGGCTCGTCGGCGGGCGGGACGAATGGCACGCCCGGCGCGCTGCTCGCGCTCGCTTCCAGCTTTGCTTTCATCTACTGGCGCTCGCTTCAACGCCAGATCGTCAAAATCCCCACCGGCCTTCCGCTGGTCGTTCTCACTCCTCCTGGATGACGTGAGTCCGTGAAGGAGCCGGGCATCTTGCTGCCCTTTTTCTTCACGGCGAATCCGGCCGTCGATTCAACGTCATCACGAAGTCGACGCGTCTGGCCCAACCGGCCGGATGCGCGACGAGGAGACAAACGTCGCTATGTCTGGAACCATGCTAGCAACCAGACCCGCGAACGCGGAACGCGATTCGCGAGCCGCGGCCGCTACCCGAACGGTCCTGGTCGTTGACGACGACTCGGGCGTTCGTGACCTCCTTCGGTTCATTCTGGAGGAGGAAGGGCTCGTGGTCGAAACGGCGGAGAACGGATACCAGGGGCTCGCGCGCGCCCTCTACCGGCGTCCGTCGCTCGTCATGCTCGATCTCAATATCGCCTTTCTCAGCGGCGAGGTCGTCGCGCGTGAGCTGCGCTCGACGTACGGCGATTCGCTGCCAATCGTCCTGGTGAGTGGCAACGC
>JBOGTX010000822.1:0-1957 GCA_050695695.1 Chloroflexota bacterium | reverse complement strand
ACACCAGGCTCTCCTCTGACGAAACAGAATCGCGGCAGAAACCGGTGATGATGCCGCGTCGTGCGGCCCCATTATAGCGCGGCACTGCCGCGCTTGCCTTCCTGGACAGCCCCGGAACGCCCATGCTATCATCCCCTTGCGTATCGTGGGAGGCTTCTTTGTACCAGAAGAGCAGGCTGGACAACGGCCTGCGCCTGATTACCAGTCAAATACCGCACGCTCGCTCGGTGAGCGCAAGCTTCTTCGTCCGGGTCGGGTCGCGCAACGAACCGGAGGCGATCCAGGGTGCGTCGCACTTCCTGGAGCACATGCTTTTCAAGGGAACGGAAAAGCGTCCAACGCCGAAAGACATTTCCGAGGCGATCGAGGGCATTGGCGGATACTTCAATGCCGAGGCCGGCAAAGAGCTGACGGTCTACTGGGATAAAGTGGCCGATCGCCACTGGACGACCGCGGTGGAAGTCCTGGGCGACCTGTTGCGCCACTCGCGCTTCGATCCCGCCGAGATCGAGAAGGAACGCAAGGTCATCGCCGAGGAGCTCGGCATGCTGAACGACAGCCCCGGCGACTGGGTCCACATCCTGGCCGATCAGGCGATGTGGGGCGACCAGCCGCTCGGCCGGGACGTCGCCGGAACCCGGGACAGCGTGTTGAGCATCAGCCACGATCAGCTCCTTGACTGGTTTAACACCTTTTACATTCCCTCGAATCTCGTGATCAGCGTCGCCGGGCCGATCGAGCACGAGGCGGTGCGCGCGGAAATCGACCGCCAGCTTGGGAAATGGGACGGTCCGCCGCCGCCGGCGTGGTCGCCGGCCGGCGCCAGCCCGGTCTCCCGCGTGCTGCTGAAGTCGAAGCGAACCGAGCAAGCGCACTTCTGCCTCTCGATGCCCAGCCTGCCCTACGATCATCCGGAGCGGTACGCGCTGGAGCTCCTGAACATCATTCTGGGTGAGGGGATGAGCTCGCGCCTCTTTCTCGAGATTCGCGAGAAGCACGGCCTGGCCTACGACGTTCACTCGTACACCAACGAGTACGAGGATGCCGGTTCGCTGGTTGTGTACGCCGGCGTGGAGCCGTCGCGCATCGACGAGGCGCTGCGCGCGACGCTCGGCCAGGTCGGGCGAATGGCCGAGCCGATTCCCGAGGACGAGCTCGGGCGCGCCAAGGAATTCTGGAAAGGGCGAATGCTCCTCCGACTCGAAGATACCCGTAGCATCGCCTCCTGGCTGGGGGCCCAGGAGCTCTTGCTCGGGCGGATCTACACCGTCGACGACGTGATCGAGCGCGTCGACCGAGTGCAGGCGGCCGACCTGCAGTCGCTCGCCGCGCGGCTCTTCGTCCCGGACAAGCTGTGCCTCGCGGTGATCGGTCCCTACCGCAGCGAGGACCGATTCGCGCGGCAATTGAAGTTCTAAAGCGGACGTCGTGGCCGCGCGGCGAGTGGGAAACCTCTCCCCCCGCCCTCCCCGGCGCGGGGAGGGAGCCAGAGTCCGATCCTCCGTGCCGGGGGAAGGAGGGGTAGACTCGGCCAGATCGTTCGACAGAATGCTGTCGCGCTGGGAGGGCTTCCTTGAACGTTCTACTGATCGCCATCGATACGTTGCGCGCCGATCACCTCGGCTGCTATGGCTATCGACGATTGACCAGTCCGACGATCGATCGCCTGGCGTCCGAGGGCGTTCGGTTCGCTCGGTGCTTCAGCCCGCACATCCCGACCCACCCGGGATTCACGACCCTCCACACCGGCGTCGACGCGATGCGACACCAGATCGTCTCCCACGCTGGCAAGATCGAGCTCGATCCGGCGATTCCGACGCTCGCCGAGATCCTGCGCGAGCGCGGCTACTTCACCGCGACTGTCGACAACCTGGGCCGCTGGCTCGCGCGCGGATTCGACGCGGTGCTGCCGTATCGCTGGGCAACCAACCCGGCGGTGGCCTGGCGGAAGGCCGAG
>JBOGTX010000821.1:0-3985 GCA_050695695.1 Chloroflexota bacterium | reverse complement strand
GCATCGAGAGGGGCGCCCGGCTCGGTGCTTTCCTCACAATATCCTTCAGACAAAGTCTTCGGCGAAGTATTTCGCCGACAATCGCTCGCCGGTGACCTGCTCCAGGGTGGTATCCCAGTCGGACCGGGCGCCGCGGCGGAAAAGCTCCTCGATCAGGTACTGGCCGGCGGCGGTGTTATTGATCAGCCGTCCGTGGCGTTGGGCAATCGCCCGGTTGAGCTGCGATGCCATCAGCTCGCCCAGCATGTAGTTCTGGTAGTAGACCGGATAGAGCGCGAGGTGAATCTTCGCCGCCCAGTCCGGCGCATGCCGCCCCTCCGGGCGCGGCACCATCTGATAGCGCTCGACGAGATCCCACCAGAGGGTATTCAGGTCGCGCTCGGGGTCCGCGTACATCGCGCGCTCGAAGTTCACCACCACCAGCACCCAGCGGACGAAGATCAACATCCCCAGTCGCTGGCGCGCCCGCACCAGCGGCGCGACCCGCGCGACCTCGTCGGCCGGCGCCTCGGCCAGCTCGACCAGCCACTCGTCGTTCAAGGCCAGGCGACCCATCAGCATCGCGATCGCTTCGGTCGAGAGGGTGTGGGCCGGCCGACGCACGAGGTAGGGAAGCGCCGGATCGAGGTATTTGTCGTAGACTGCGTGCCCGAGCTCGTGCAGCAGCGTCTCCATCCAGCGCTCGTCCGACTCGAGACTGCACATCACCCGCACATCGCCTTTCCGATCGATATCGGTGCAGAAGGCGTGCTGGTATTTGCTCGGTCGGGCGTAGAGGTCGCTGCGCGCCAGCACGTCGCGCACGTCCATGCCCAACCCGTCGTAATGGCGGACCGCGACGTCTTCGAGCTTGCGACCGGCGAAAAATCGGTCGACGTTCGCCTCGCCCACCCGGGGTGGGCGCTGGAAGAACGGATCGTGGTAGTGCCAGGGACGCAAATCCGCGGTCCCGATTCGGTCGCGCTCGGCAAGCGTCCGATCCAGCTCGGCTTTGACCTGGCGGAACGGCTCGGTCGTCAATCGCGCCAGCTCGTCGAGGGTCTCGAAGAGGCGGGTTTGATCGATCTCGTTCAAGGTCAGGTTCTTTGAGAAATGATCGGCGAAGCCGGCGTGCCGCGCCGCGGCGTTGCGCAGGCGGGCGAGCTCCAGTACCGTCGGGGCGACTCTCGGCCCGATCTGCTTCGTCGCCTCCCAGGCCGCCTTCAGGCGCGCCGAGTCGGTTTCGGTCATCAGGATGTTGGCAAGCTCGTTATCCGAACGCGGCGCGCCCTCATAGGTCCCGCGGAAGGTGTTGAAGGTGGACTCCGCTTCTTTCTGCAGGCGCGTCATCTGATCGATCGTCGCCACGTCCTGCTGGCCTTTAGCGAACGAGTCATCGAGCAGTTGAACCTGGCGGGCCAGGGCGGGATCGCCGAAGCCGCCGGCCTCGTGCCAGGCACGAACCTTCGCGAAACGTGCCGGATCGGCGTAGATTCGCATGACCTTCCCACGCAGCTCGGCCAGCCGCTCGTCGTGCTCGGGCTGACCGGTCGCCGCCGACTCCCACTCCTCGATCGCCTCGGCCTTGAGCAAGGGCTCGACCTCGGCGACGTGAGTCCGGACAAAACTCTCCGGCGATTCCATCGATGCTTTCGCCTTTCTCAGTGATCGGTAGGGCGCCGCTGGAGAATCTCGACGCCATGCGGCAAGACCTCGAGGACCGCGCCCAGTGATTCGCGAACGCCCTTCGGGCTGCCCGGCAGATTCACGATCAGGGTCTGGCCGCGGACCCCGGCCACCGCGCGAGACAACATCGCGCGCGGGGTATGCTTCAGCCCCGCGAGCCGCATCGCCTCGGCCAGTCCGGGCACCTCGCGCTCGACGACGGCGCGGGTCGCGTCCGGGGTGACGTCGGTGGGCGAGAGGCCGGTGCCACCTGTGGTCAGGATGAGGTCGAGGCGCGTCTCGTCCGACCAGTCGCGGAGCACTTGCTCGATCGTGGACCGATCGTCGGTCACCACGCGATATTCCTCGACGCGCGCGTCGATTCGCGCGATCAAGTCGCGGATTGCCTGGCCGCTGGTGTCTTCGCGCTCGCCGCGGGCACCCAGCGTGCTCGCCGTCAGAATGCCAACCCGGATCACGGTTTCTCCTTCTCCGCCGTGAAGTCATGATAGCAGATCCTCGGAACGAGGCAGGAGAAGGAAAAGTCAGGCTGCCTGGCACGGCGATGACCACGACGCCGGAACGTCATCGATCATCGTCCGTTCGTCAGCGCACCACGCGGGCGCCTAACCCAGGATCTCCGCGACGGCGAGCTCGCGGCCGGGGAAAGCGAGGGCCCCGATCGACTCGCCGCGGCCCAGCGCCCGGATGGTCTGGTAGCCGTTGGCGGTGGGATCGCGAAAGACCGTGACCACGCCCTGGTTCAGGTCGAGCAGCCAGACCTCCCGGACGCCAGCCCGGGCGTAGAGCCGAGCCTTGACGATCTGGTCGTACTCGAGCGAGGAATCGGCGACTTCAACGAGGAGGAGCACGTCGCCCGGCCCGGGGTGGCCCGACGCGTAGAAGTCCGGGCGCGGGACGAGCAGCGTCAGGTCGGGCTGAGGCTCGGAATATTCGTCGAGGTGGACCGGGTTCTGGACGCTTACCTGGGCGACCTCGCCGAACTGCTTGAAGAAGAGGTAGTTCAGACGATTCACAATTCCGGCGTGCAGCCGTCCGATCGGCGACATCTGGATAATCTCTCCCCCGATCAGCTCGACCCGATCGTCCTCGGTGAGAATGCCCGCCTCGGCAATCCGATAGTATTCGGAGACGGTGAACTGTCGCGTCGGCAATCGCGTGGTCGTCAGTTGCAGCGTCATCGCGCCTCCCTTCGCCATTATACTCGGCCCGGCTCGTTCACAACGGCACGGCCTGCGCGGGATCCCCGTCGTCGTAGCCCAGATGGTACGAGATTAAGCGGGCGTGTTCCATCACCGTGGAGGCGAGCTCGGGGAGGCGCGCATCCGGTAGGCGCCCGTGCGGTCCGCTCACGCTGATCGCGGCGATGACGTGGCCGGTCTTGTCGCGAATCGGCGCCGCGACGCACCGGGTCGCGACCGACCGCTCGCCACGGTCCAGGGCGTAGCCGCGCTCGCGCACGCTGGTCAGCGCCGCTTCGAGCGCGGGAAAGCTCTGAATCGAGCTGGGCGTGTAGGGGCGCCAACCGTGGGCCTCGATCAGTCCGCGTACCTCGTCGAAAGGCAGGCCAGCCAGCAGGACCTTTCCCAGCGCGGTGCAGTGGGCGACCGCGCGGCGCCCCAACGCGGTGTACATGCGTGGAACGGCGGAACGAACGGCGTAGGCGACGTGGAAGGTATCGCCCCGGTCGAGCACCGCCATGTTCGCGTTGAGGCCGGTGGCGTCGGCCAGGTGATCGAGGTACGAGAGACCGTGGACCCGCGCGTCGAGCTGGTTCAGCGCGACGCCGGCCAGCTCGATCAGCGGCAGGCCAATCCGATAGGTGCCGCTGGCCTGCTGGCGCACCAGAAAGCCGGCCACCTCGAGCGAGTTGACGTAACGATAGGCCGTCGAGTACGGCACGTCCAGTTGGGTGGCGATGTCACGTACGGTCCATTCCGGGGCCAGGTGGTTGAAAAGCCCGAGAATCTCCAATCCGCCACCAATCGTCTTCGCGACGGCGTCGGCCGAGGCACGCTCGGAATGGGACGCCCCCTGGTACGCCGCGATCCAGAACGGCGAGTTTGCGACAATGCTCTCGGCAGTTTGGCTGGATAATACGCTGAAAGGACAGGCGCCGGAGCTCACCGGCAAGTGGGGCATCATGGCGATGCCGGGCTACCAGGCGGACCAGCCCACCCACGGCTTCCAGGAGGGGTCGCCGGTCTTGATGGTCAGTGCCAGCTCGCAGTTCAAGGATCTTGCCCAGGATATCCTGGCGTATCAGTACCTGAACAAGTCGCGGGTCATCGAGGTGGCCAAGGCCCGGCTGGCCGGGAAG
>JBOGTX010000820.1:0-12207 GCA_050695695.1 Chloroflexota bacterium | reverse complement strand
ATTCTGAATCCATCATCTAAGATTCTAGCTGCTTGTGCGGCGGTGTCAAGTCGTCGGGGCGGGCTGTAACGAATGGCGAGGTCGCACGTTTTGACCGTGCGAGAAGGGGCGGCCACGCGTACGGGATTATCGGGTAGTGGGGCTGTCACGCGACGGTGCCCCTTCTTCTTCCTCTTTCATCATTCGCGTCGCTCGGCGATCGCCAGCCGGGCAAATCGGTAGCCGATTCCGCGGGTGCTCGTGATGTAACGCGGCATCCGACCGTCGTCGCCGAGCTTTGCCCGCAACCGGCGGACGTACTCCCAGAGCGTGTTCGCGCTCGCCCCGGCGTCGGGCCAGACCCGTTGGAGGATCAGGTCCGTCGGCAGGACCTGACCGGCGTTCACGAGAAACAGCCCGAGCAGGCGGGCCTCGGTTGGAGTCAGCCGGATCACCCGATCGCCGTCGCGGATCTCCCGAAGGCGCAAATCGACCCGACGGTCCTCGCCAAGCGCGATCGGCTCGGTTCCCAGCCGACCGGCGACGAGCGTCCGCTGGAGCACCCGGCGCACCCGCGCCACGAGCTCGTCGTAGCAGTAGGGACGGAGCACGAAGTCGTCGGCGAAGCAGGTGAGCGCGTCGACGCGGACAGCGGAGTCAGCGTTGGTCGACACGACCACGAAGGAGACGTCTCCGTGACGATTCAGATCGGCCGCCAGGCGCGCGGCAGACCCATCGGCGAAGGCCAGATCGGCGAGCACCAGGTGCGGCCAGCACCGACGCGCCAATTCCAGCGCGTCGCTCGCGCCGGCCGCGCCGGCGACGGCGAACCCGTCCCGGCGGAGGCGCGCGGCTAGCTCGTGGCGGTGGGTATCGTCGCCGTCGACGAGGAGAAGGTGGATCACGGCTCACCTCTCCGTGGGAAACCCGCGAACCGCGACCGTCGCGTGCCAGGCTCAGTGCTATCTTACCCAACGCCGGCCACCTTCCGCAACCGGTATAATTATTGATGAGGTAGAGGTGTAAGCCGTGCAGATTTCCGAGCTGATGACCACCGAGGTCGTGACGGTGTATCCCGATACGACGGTCGTCGAGATCGCTCGCCGGATGGTGGAATACGACATTTCCGGCGTTCCGGTCGTCGAGCGCAATGGGCACCTGGTGGGCATCGTCACCGAGGCCGACCTGGTGGTTCGCAACGCGAACGTTCACTTTCCCACCTTTCTGCAAATCCTCGACGCCCGAATTTACTTGACCAGCACCTACCACTTTGAAGAAGAGCTCCGGCGCGCCCTCGGAACGGTTGCCTCCGAGGTGATGACGCGCCACGTCCAAACCGCCCGACCGGACGACGACCTCAGCGTCGCCGCGACACTCATGGTCGACAAGGGGCTGAATCCGATTCCGGTGCTGGCCAACGGTCGCCTGAGGGGCATCATCAGTCGCTCGGATATCATCCGACACATTCTGGCCCAGGAAGCCGAGGGGAGCGCGCGGTGATCGAGCTGGCCGACCTCCTGGAGGCAATGGCGCCATCGGGAGCGCGGCTGATCGGCTCGCCCGTCGCGGCCACGTTCGACGGCTTCGCCTACGATTCACGAAAGCTTCGCCCGGGCGAGCTCTTCCTGGCGGTTCGGACCGCCCGCGCGGACGGCCACGACTTCATCGCCGACGCCGTTCGGCGCGGCGCGGCCGGAATTCTCGGCGAGCGGGTGGGGAGCGAGACGTCGCCCGGCGTCACGACGATCGCCGTCGACGACGTCCTGGGGGCCCTGCGCGACTGGGCGCGCTTCATCCTGGGGAAGCACGCGCCGAAAGTCGTCGCGGTCGTCGGCGGCACCGGCAAGACCCTGGCCGCGAAGGCGATCGTGACCGTCCTTGGCCAGGGAATCGACGGCGCCCCAACGATTTTCGACGGCGACAACCACAATACCCTCTATGGCCTGCCGATCGCGCTCGGCAAGCTTGCCCCGTCCCACGGCCTTGCCGTCCTCGAATTTGGGCGCGAAGAGCCCGGCGATCTGCTCGCGCTCGCCGCGATCGCCCCACCAACGATCGTCGTCGTCGTCGGTGGACTCGACGACGATGCGGCAAATGAGGAGCTGGCCGAGCTCGCGTCACGGCTTCCGCCCACCGCGCACCTGATCTTGAACGCCGACGACCCGCGGCTCGCGCGACTGACGGACCGGGCACGCGCGCCGGTCCTGCGGTACGGACGGCATGCCCCCGCCGACGTCTCGGCCGATCGAGTCGAGCTTCGGCCGATCGAGACGCGCCTTGCCCTGTCCGCGGATGGCGCTCGGGTCGACGTTAACCTGCCGCTCGTCGGCGATCCGGCGGTCTCGGGCGCGCTGGCCGCGGCGACGGTCGCGACGGTGCTGGGATATCTGCCCAGCGAGATCGCCGAGAGCCTCGAGCGGATGCAACCGCTTCCCGGGCGTCTGCGCCCGCTCCCGGGCGTCGCCGGGAGCCTGCTCCTCGACGACAGCTACGATGCCGACGCCGCGTCGCTGGCCGCCGCGCTCGCCGTGCTCGGCCGCTGGCCCGGTCGCAAGACGGTGGTCCTGGGCGCCCTGTCGGCGGCCGACCCGGAGCGCGCGGTCGAGACCCATCGCCAGGCTGGTCGCGAGATCGCCCTTCGGGCGCGCCGACTGGTGACGCTTGGCTCGGGCGCCGATGCCGCCGCCCTGGCGGCGCGGGACGCCGGACTCGCGGCGACCGACGTGGTGATGGCCGAATCGGCGGAGGATGCCGCCCGGGTGGCAGGGTCTAACCTGGGCCCAGACGACCTCGTCCTGATCGTCGGCGGCTCCGACGCCCGGCTGGAACGGATCGTCGAGCGACTTCTGGCCGAGCCGTCCCACGCCGCCGACCTCCTGGTTCGCCAGGACGCTGGCTGGAAGCAGCGCGTCTTCCTCTCGCGCGAGCGACCAACCTGGGTCGAGATCGATCTTGGCGCGATCGGCGAGAACGTGAGTCGGCTGAAGGCGATCGCCCGACCGGCGGCGCTGATGGCGGTGCTCAAAGCCGACGCCTACGGGCACGGCGCGATTCGCGCGGCGCGGACGGCACTCCTCCACGGCGCCGATTACCTGGCGACCGCCTGTCTCGGCGAGGCGATCGCGCTCCGACGCCAGGGCATCCTGGCGCCCATCCTGATCCTCGGGTTCACCCCGCCCTGGCAGGCGCGCGAGATCGCGCGCCACGATCTCACCGCGACCGTCTACACCCTCGAACCGGTGCGTCATCTCGCGCGCGCGGCCCAGGCGCTCGGTCGAGGCCCGGCCCGAGTTCAGATCAAGGTAGATACGGGCATGGGACGGCTCGGCCTGCTGCCAGCGGATGTGCCGGCGTTCGTGACCGCCGTCCGGGCGATTCCCGAGATCGAGATCGAGGGCATCTTCACCCACTTCGCGAGCGCCGACGCCAGCGATCCAGCCCCGACCCTCGCTCAGATCGCGCGATTCGACGCGGTCTTAGCCGAGATTGGCCGGGACGGCTGGCGGCCGCGCTACGTCCACGCCGCGAGCTCGGCGGCGATCTTCCGCTTTCCGGAGGCCCGCTACTCGATGGTTCGGGCCGGCATCGCGCTCTACGGCCTCGATCCGTCCGGCGCCGTGCGCTGTCCGGAGGGCTTTCGGCCGGCCCTCACCTTCAAGACGCTCGTCGCTCAGGCGAAGAGCCTGCCCGCGGGCAGCCCGATCAGCTACGGCGGCACCTTCGTCACCGCGCGACCGTCGCGCATCGCGGTCTTACCAGTCGGCTACGGCGACGGCTTCCGCCGCTCGCCCCACAATTGGCGCGAGGTGATCGTGCGCGGTCGGCGCGCGCCAATCGTCGGCGTCGTTTGCATGGACATGTGCATGATCGACGTGACCGACGTCCCGGGCGTTCGCGTCGGAGACGAGGTCGTGCTGATCGGTCGGCAGGGAGCCGAGGAGATCACTGCCGCCGAGGTCGCGCGCGCCCTTGGCACGATTCCCTACGAGGTGGTCACCCAGATCCTGGCGCGGGTGCCGCGCGAGGTCGCGCCGGAGACATCGTGAAGGAGTGTTCTTGGAAAAGGTTCGCGTGGATCCAGCCGCGCTGGGCCGGCTGGTCGCGGCGCTCTTTTTGCACGACGGATTATCTTCGGATGATGCCGCGACCGTCGCGCGGGTGCAGGTGGAGGCGGACCTGCGCGGCATGCACTCCCACGGGACCCGGGCGGTGCCGATGTACCTCGAGCGCATCCGTCGAGGGATCATCAAGCCGCGCCCAACGATTCAGGTCTCCGACCTTGGCGGCGCGGCGCTGGTCGACGGCGACGACGGGCCCGGCCAGGTGGTGGCCTCGCGCGCCATGGACGAGTGCCTTGCCCGCGCCCGAAAGTTCCACGTCGGACTGGCGCTGGTCCGCCACTCGAACCACTTTGGGGCGGCCGGCTACTACGCGGCGCTGGCGTTGCGCGACGACCTGATCGGCTTTGCCACGACCAACGGCAACCTGGTGCTGGCCCCCCACGGTGGCCTGACGCCCACCGTGGGCAACAACCCGATCGCGATCGCGATTCCGGCCGGCGAGGAGCCGCCGATCGTGCTCGACGTCGCCATGAGCGTCGTGGCCGGGGGAAAGGTCGACCTGATCGCCGCCGAGGGCGAGGATCTGCCACCGGGCTGGTGCCTGGACGCCGAGGGCCGACCAACCCGCGACCTGGCCGCCGCGCTGGCCGGCCTTGGCGTGCCGCTGGGCGCGCCCGCCGCCGGCCACAAGGGCTTCGGGCTGGCCTTCGCGATGGAGGCGCTGGCCGGTGCGCTCACCGGCGCCCACTTTGGCCGCGAGCACACTCTCGAGGTCGAGGACGGCCCGATCCCCTGGAACGAGGGCCACTTCTTCCTGGCGATCGACCCGGCGCTGGCGATGCCACTCGCCGACTTCAAGGCGCGGGTCGATCGGATGATCCGCGAGGTTCGCGATAGTCGCCCGATCGACGGAGGCCCGCCGATCCACGCGCCCGGCGAATTGGCCTGGCATCGGCGCGAGCAGGCCCTGCGTGAAGGGCTGCTGCTGCCTGGCTCGGTCTTCCAGGCGTTGCAGCGGTGCGCCGAGGAGCGGGGAATCGCAAGTGATGTTTCTGATCCCCTGGCTTGAATGAGTCTCTAGCGCCTGCCCTCTTGATTATCTGTCCTCCTCCCCCTATGATTGCCGTGGCGCCGCCGAAGCTGGCACCCGGAAGCCGAAGGGTGAGGACGGGAAAATGGCTCAGGAGATCCTGGAGTTAGACATCGAAAGCCGACCGGTCGGGTCGATCCGATGCGGACCACCAGCGCCGCTTGGATCCTACGAGATCGTCAACGGCGATTCCTTCACCTGGCTGGCCAGCGCTAGCGCGAATTCAGTCCAGGCGGTCGTCACCGACCCGCCGTACGGACTTATCGAATACACCCCGCGCGAGCTGGAGAAGCTACGGCGCGGCCAGGGGGGCGTCTGGCGGATCCCGCCGTCGTTCGACGGACACCAGCGTAAGCCACTGCCGCGCTTCACCGTCCTGACCGGCGGGCTGCGGCGGATCTCGGCGACCGAGCCGTTCAAGGATTTGATCTACTCGGCGCCAGCGCGCGGCGTCGAGCGCGAGATCGCTCCGCACCCCTCCCTGAAGCCGCAGAGCTTCCTCCGGCAAATCGTCCGCGCCGCGCTGCCGTTCGGCGGAGGAGTCATCCTCGACCCTTTCATGGGGTCCGGGTCCACGATCGCCGCGGCATCCGCGCACGGGCTGCGGAGCATCGGCATCGAGACGGACGCCGACTATTTCGACCTGGCAAGCCGGGCAATCCCAGATCTGACGCGATACGTGCCATTGGCGGGCCCGGGCGGGTATGATAAACGAAGGACAGAGTGCCAAGACCGCGAGGGAGTGAATGGCTGACAAGACGAAGTCTCTTGATCGCTTGGAGCAGGTACGTGAAGTCATGCGGGATTGGGAGACTTTCCCGATGCCGCGCGACCCCGATTTCGCGCGCAAGTATGCTGGCGAATGGGTCGCCGTCTATCGGGGACAGGTCGTTGCTCACGGGAGGAACGGAGCCGAGGTGGCACAGGCGGCCACGGTCCAAAAGTATCCTGGGGCAACGGTCTTTTATGTCCCGACCCGGGAGCAGCAGGAGGGGGTCTGGATCCTCGGAATGACTAGCCTGGGCGGGTAGGCAGTGGAGGAAGGATCCCTCGGGTATCACCTGGAGCTAGGCTATGCCCGCTTGCCAAACGAAAGGCGGATTCTGCCGCGTGTTCAGGTCGCGCTGGAGCTCTTTCCAGGGCAGTCGCAATTTCCAACCATCTACGCTGTGCTTGATACCGGCGCGGAGGTATCCGTTTTCGACGGCAACGCGGAGTTGCAGGCAGGCTGGACACCGGGTGACATCATCGAACGGGCGATCAGAGTCACTCCCATGTACGGTTTCGGGTCTGGGGCTGCCACCCCCGGCTACCTCCACGTAGTGACAGCTTACCTGGGCGGCTACGCGCGGTTCGCGGAGCTCAAGCTTCGTGTCCTGATCACGCCTCCTGGCCGCTTGGAGTTTTCGGTCCTTGGTCGTTCGGACTTCTTTGAGCAGGTGGACGTGACCTTCGCCGAGCGTGATTGCAGGCTCTTCTTTCGGTTTCGCGACCCGTCGGCACTCCGCTCCTACGCCTGACGGGTGTTTTCTCGAGGGCGGCTGGGATTGCGCCAGCCTTCGGGTCCACGGCCGCGTCGCGCTCGCTTCGCGGTTCTGGTGGTCTTCTTCGTCGATGGCGCGGCCCTGGCGACCTGGGCGGCCCAGGTTCCGCTCGTCAAGGAGAAGTTTCGGCTTCCCGACGACGTCCTCGGGCTGGCGCTGATGGCGATTGCCGTCGGATCGGTGATCGCGCTGCTCTTCGCCGGCGCGGTTGTCGCGGGGTTAGGGAGTCGGACGACGACCGGGCTGACCACGCTCGTGTTGTGCCTGGCGCTCGCCGCGCTGGTGCTCGTGCCGACGTTCCCCTTGCTGATCGTGGCCCTGCTCTTCCTCGGGCTCGCGTCCGGGACGCTAGACGTCGCGATGAATGCCCAGGCCGTCGCCGTGGAGGCCGGGTATGGGCGGCCCACCATGTCGTCGTTCCACGCCCTGTTCAGTCTGGGTGGCCTGGTCGGCGCTGCCCTGGCGAGCGTCATGCTGTCGTTGAGCATCCCCGGCGCGGCCGAGGTCGTGGGCGTTTCCATCGTCCTCGCGGTGGCCGGAGTCCTCGCGTGGCGGGCGCTGCTCCCAACCCACCCGGCGCTGAGCTCGCGTGGTCCGATCATCGCCCTGCCGAGGGGGCCGCTCCTCGGCCTTGGCATTCTGGCGCTGCTCTCCCTCCTGAGCGAGGGAGCGATGTCAGACTGGAGCGCGGTCTACCTGCGCGCGAGCCTCGAGACCTCGGCCAGCTTCGCCGCCCTGGGCTACGCCGCTTTCTCGCTCGCCATGGCCACCGGCCGCTTTGTCGGCGATCCGTTGCGGGCGCGCCTTACCATGGCGCCGCTGCTCCGGCTGAGCGGGGGAATCGCCGCGTTCGGACTCGGCATCGCGCTGGTCGCTGGCCAGCCGGTGGTCGCGCTGCTTGGCTTCGCCTGCGTCGGCCTGGGATTGGCCAACGTCGTCCCCTTGATTTTCAGCGCGGCCGGTCGTCTGCCCAACGTCCCGCCCGGCACCGCCATCGCGGCCGTCGCGACCGTGGGCTACCTTGGCTTCCTGGCCGGTCCCCCGCTCATTGGCTTCGCGGCACAGGCCGCCACTCTCCCCGTCGCCCTTGGGCTCGTGGTCGTCAGCACCGCCCTGATCGTGCCGCTAACGGGGTGGGTGGCCGCGGCCCGCTCGGAGCAGACGTAGGAAAACCTGAAGCATTCCGCGGTTTTTACATCCCCATCGCGTGGTAGCCGGAGTCGCAGAACAGGGTCACGCCGGTGACGTTGCGGGAGAGGTTGCTCGCCAGGAACACCGCGACGTCGCCAACCTCGGCGGCTTCGGTGTTCCGACGCAGCGGCGCGATCTCGCGGACGTGCTCTTCCATGCGCGAAAAGCCCTGGATGCTCCGCCCAGCCAGGGTGCGGATCGGGCCGGCCGAGATGGCATTGACCCGAATATTCCGGGGCCCGAGATCCGACGCCAGGTAGCGCACCGAAGCCTCCAGCGCCGCCTTCGCCACGCCCATCACGTTGTACTTCGGGAACACCCGGTCGCTGCCCAGATAGGTCATCGTGATGATGCTGCCACCTCCGCGCTTCTCCATGAGCGGAGCGGCCTTGCGTGCGAGCTGAATCAGCGAGTAGGCGCTGATGTCCATCGCCGTGTTGAAGGCATCGCGCGTCGTCTCGACGAACGGATTTTCCAGTGCGTCGCGCGGGGCAAAGGCGATGCTGTGGACCAGGATGTCCAGCCCCCCAAACTCGCGGTCGACCCACTCGAAGGTCTGGTCGACTTGCGCGTCATCGAGCACGTCGCAGGGCAACGACAGCGCACCGGGTAGGGTTCCGGCCAGGTTCGTGACCCGGTCCTTGAGTCGATCCCCCTGGTACGTGAAGGTCAGGCGCGCTCCCGCCCCGGCCAGCGCCTGACCGATCCCCCAGGCGATGCTGTGACGATCCGCGACGCCAAAGACCAGCCCAAGCTTGCCGTCCAGCACGAAACCCTCCCTATGATTGATGGCAAAATGGCTCAGCCAGTTTATCACACCTGGCGCCAATGCTATAATCGCGCCGTCGACGACACGTTGGCCGAGAGTGAGACGATGGCGCGCGTAACTTTTAACCGGGTCAGCAAGGCATTTGGCGACGTCTTCGCGCTGCGCGAGATCGACCTGGACGTCTACGACGGCGAGTTCCTCGTCATGGTTGGCCCATCGGGGTCGGGGAAATCGACCGCGCTGCGCATGGTCGCCGGGCTCGAGGAGCCGACGTCCGGCGAGATCTTCATCGGCGATCGCATGGTGAACAACCTGGCGCCCAAGGATCGCGACGTCGCGATGGTGTTTCAGAGCTACGCGCTCTATCCGCACATGAACGTCCACGATAACCTGGCTCACCCGCTCCAGCTTCGGCACGTGCCGAAGGCCGAGCTAGAAGAGCGCGTTCGCAAGGTGGCGGATCTGCTCGGCGTCACCGGGCTCCTCAAGCGGCGCCCGAAAGAGCTCAGCGGTGGCGAGCGCCAGCGAGTCGCGCTCGGGCGGGCGATCGTCCGCAACCCGGCGGTGTTTCTCATGGACGAGCCGCTGTCGAACCTCGACGTGAAGCTGCGGGTGCGCACCCGCGCCGAGCTGATCAAGCTCCACGATCGGCTGCGCACGACGACGATCTACGTCACGCACGACCAGCAGGAGGCGATGACCCTCGGCGACCGGATCGGCGTCCTGAACGGCGGTTGCCTCCAGCAGCTCGGCCGTCCTGACACTCTGTACAACCACCCGGCCAATCTCTTCGTCGCGGGCTTTATCGGCAGCCCGTCGATGAACTTGCTCGACTCCCAGATGGTGTCGCGTGACGATCAGCTCTTCGTCGAAGGACGGAGCTTTTCGCTGCGGATCCCTCCCGAACGCGCCAGTCTGGTCGATCGCTACGCCGGCCGCGACGTCGTGGTTGGCATTCGCCCGGAGCACCTCTTCGATCAGGCCGAGGTGGCCGAGGCGCCTCCCGGTTCGACGTTCACCGCTCAGGTCGATCTCGTCGAGCCACTCGGCAGCGAAACGCTGATTCACGCGATCGTCGGCGGCCAGCCGGTCACCGCGAAGGTGAGCCCGGACTCCGAGATGCGCCGCGGTCACGTCGTCGAGATCGTGGTCGACACCCGTCACCTCCACATCTTCGATCACGAGACCCAGCGCGCGATCACGCGGTAGAACTGGCGCGCGGTCCTTCGCGGCGACCGCGCCCTGATTCGCCATGCTCGCCGATTGCCGTGGATAAGGCAGGTTAAACCCATACCTCGCCGTCGGAATTGACCGCGGGCATCATCGTTTATATAATCATGGCCGGTACGTTCGATTCGTCGCTTTGCTTCGGGATTGATTGGAGTCAGCTGACCAGAACAGATCGCCCCCTGACTGGATCGGCACCCTTTCGCCTCATTTCGGTGAGCTTTGGGAGCGAGACATGTCGTCGATTTCGACCACGCGACGTGAGACGGCGATTCCCCGTCGACGGTCCTCGAACCGTGATTGGCAGCTCGCCTACCTGCTGATCCTTCCCGCGGTCGTCGTCATCGTCGGATTGATCGCCTATCCGTTTCTCTACTCGATCTGGATGAGCCTGCAAGTTATCCACATTGGCGGCGCTGGACGGTTCGTCGGACTGCGAAATTACGGCAATCTGCTCTTTGGGGACGACAGCGCGCGGTTCTGGAACAGCGTCGTGGTCACGGTGGAATATACCGTCGGCGCCGAGTTCGGCAAGTTCGTCATCGGCGTCGTCACCGCGCTCATCCTTCACCACAGCTTGAAGGCGCGAGGTCTCTTCCGGACCCTGATCTTCGTCCCCTGGGCGGTACCGGCGGTGGTGAGCGCCTACACCTGGCGGTGGATGTTCGATGACCGCCTTGGACTCTGGAATACGGTGCTGATGGACGTCGGCGCGATTCACACGCCGATCCTCTGGCTCTCGAACATCAATTTGGCGCTCTGGAGCGTCGTGGCGGCGACGATCTGGCAGGGAACACCGTTCTGGACGATGTGTTATCTCGCCGGATTGCAGGCGATTCCGAGCGAGATCTACGAGGCCGCGCACGTCGACGGCGCGAGTGCCCGGCAGAGCTTCTGGAACATCACGATGCCGAGCCTGGTGCCGGTGATCATCGTGACCCTCATGCTGTCCTCGATCTGGACGTCCAACGGACTTCAGAACGTCTACATTCTCACCAACGGTGGCCCGGTGAACGCGACCGAGACGTTCCCGCTGCTGGCGTACACGGTAGGGATGCGCGACTACAACCTGGGTCTGGCCGCGACGGTTCCGCTCCTGTTTTTCCCGCTCTTCGCGCTGATGATCCACTTTCTCTCCGGTCATCTCCTTGCCCAGGGGGTCGAGTCATGAACGCGGCCAACGCGCGCGCGGCCTCCTCGTCTTCGATCGCGCGCTGGTGGCACAAGGACAATCACGGCTGGCTCGTCGTCGGCTACGTCATCCTGCTCGTCGCGGTGGTCTGGACGATCCTGCCGATGTACTGGGTCGCGGTCAGCTCGCTCAAGACGGACGCCGACTTTTACAACACGCGCGACATTCTCTGGCCGGGGGCCTTCACCATTCAGCATTACATCGATATCGTCAAATCGTCGTTCATGATCAACCTGCGCAATAGCCTGAGCGTCGCCGTCGCGACGACGATCGTCTCGACCGTCGTCGGCTCGATGGCCGGCTACGCGCTGGTTCGCCTGCGGTTCGTGGGGCGCCGGACGTTCGCGCGATTGCTGATCTACTCCTATCTCGCCCCGGGCTCGGTCCTCTTCATCCCGATTTTTGGCATGATGGTCTCGCTCCACCTGACCAACTCGCTGCTCGGCCTTGGCTTGACCTACCTCACCTTCACCGTTCCGTTCTGCACCTGGCTGATGATGGGATACATGACCACGGTGCCGGTCGAGCTGGAGGAGGCGGCGCTGGTCGACGGCGCCAATCGGTGGACCACCCTGTGGCGAATCGTCCTTCCGCTCACTCTCCCCGCGCTCGTCGTGGTGAGCGTTTTCTCCTTCACGTTGTCCTGGAACGAGTTTCTCTACGCCCTGGTCCTGGTGCAAGACCAGTCGGTGATGACGGCGCCGGTCGGCCTGACCTTCCTGCAAGCCGGAGACACGTTCTTCTGGGGGAAGATTATGGCCGCGTCGATGATCATGAGCTTGCCGCCCCTGGTGCTCTATCTCGTCGGTCAGAAGTGGCTCGTGTCCGGTTGGACACTTGGATCAGTGAAAGGGTAACGCGCCAAACCTCCGGCCGTGGTGGCAACTGTTAGGAACCTGGATCATTCGCGCAACAAAATGACGGGGGGTTTTTCGGATGGCATCGTCACGGTTCTCTCGACGTTCCGCCTTGCGCTTCCTGGGAGGAAGCACCCTCGCGATCGCGATCTCCGGTTTAGCGGCGGCGTGTGGCGCGTCCCAACCCGCCGCGCCCGCGGCCGCTCCGACCTCGGCGCCAGCCGCCGCGCCGACCAGCGCTTCCAGTAGCCAGCCTGCCGCCGCGCCAACCAGCGCTGCCAGCAGCCAGCCCGCCGC
>JBOGTX010000819.1:0-2071 GCA_050695695.1 Chloroflexota bacterium | reverse complement strand
AGCCCCGATTTTACTTCGAAAATCGAGGGCTGGTGGCAGGGAGTGGATTTGAACCACCGACCAAGGGCTTATGAGTCCCCTGCTCTACCGCTGAGCTACCCTGCCGCGATACGTTGCCAGCGGGAACGGGCGCACGCCGCAACGAAATTATAGCGGATCCAACACGGTGGTTCAAGCTTCGGATAGCAGCCTTCCTTCCACCCTGATGGCGGCTTAAGTTGCCACGGCCGACTGCCGCGTCGCGTCGGCACGGTGAGTGCGACGATGGCGCGACCGAGTATAATACGGAGAGGGTCTCGTCGATCGGGGATGGGCGCCAGCATGCCCGCTTCCCCGTCACCAAAGGAGGTGATTGGCGATGAGCGAAAACAATCCGCGGCCAACGCGCATGGCCGAGGAGTTCAACGTGCGCGGCGAACAGCTCGTCGAGAAGGTGCGCGAGCTGATCCACGCCGGGAATGTCCGCCGGGTGATCGTGAAGCGCGAAGGTCGGGTGGTGATCGAGTTTCCGGTCACCGTCGGCGTCGTGGGCGTCGTTCTGGCCCCGCAGCTGGCGATGCTCGGCGTGATCGCCGCGTTGCTGACGAACTGCACGATCGAGGTCGTGCGCAGCCCGGAGCATCCCACGGCGTCGAGCTAGCGGCCCGTGGGCCGCGAGGGTTTACTTCACCCTTGCGCGGGGAGACTGGCCGCCCTCACCCCCTACCCCCTCTCCCAGTCGCGGGAGAGGGGTCGTGAGACAATGGATCTGCCGAGTCCCTTCCCCCGTGCCTGAAGGCTCCCCCTGGAGAAGGGGGCGAGGGGATAGACGAGAAGGGGTAGGGGATGAGGGAGACCCGGGCGCCTCGAAATCCCGGCCATTTCTCCCCGAATCCCCTGACCTCTCGTCCTGAACGGAAAATAGTCTGCGATAATGTGACGGACGGCTGGAGATACGACGTGGAGAAACCGATGCGGAGCTTCGAGCTCGAGCGACCGCGACTTCGCCCGCTGGAGATGAAGTGGGTGCAGGAGGGCGCCGGGCAGGTTTTGTATATCCGAGATCCGTCGGGGATCGCGCCGAACGCGGTCTTCGTCCCGCCATTCGTCGCGATCGTGCTCAGTTTCTGCGACGGCCAGCGCGATCTCCCCGGCATCCGCGCGGAGTTCGAGCAGCGCACCGGTCAACCGATCAGTCTGGACCAACTGACGAACATCCTGCGGCAAATCGACGAGGCGCTGTTCCTCGATAGCCCGCGCTTCCGGGCGACGCGCGGTACGTTGATCGACGACTTCCGAGGTGGCGCCAGCCGCGCTCCCGCGCTCGCCGGTCGGGCCTACCCGGCCGAGCCTGCCGCGCTGCTGGAAGAGCTGAGGGGCTACGGAACCGGTTTGCTTGACGATGAGACCGGAGATCCCGATCTGCGCGGCATCGTTAGCCCGCACATCGACTACCAGCGGGGCGGACCAATTTACGCGACGACCTGGAAGCTCGCGACCGAGGCGGTGCGGCAGGCCGATCTGGTGGTCGTCTTTGGGACCGACCACTGCGGTGGCCCCGGGCAGGTGACGCTGACCCGGCAGAGCTACGCGACGCCGTTTGGCGTTCTCCCGACGGCCGTCGACGTCGTCGACGCCGTGGCGGCGGCAATTGGTCCCGACGACGCGTATGCCGAGGAAATTCACCACCGTAACGAGCACTCGATCGAGTTGGCAACGGTCTGGCTGCACAGCATCCGCCCGGCCGATCCGCCCCGGGTGGTGCCGATCCTTTGTGGCTCGTTCCACTACTATTCCAATGGCGAGGCGGACCTCGAAGCGGACGACCGACTGAATCGGACGATCGATAGCTTGCGCGCGGCCACGGCCGGGCAGCGGGTCCTGGCGGTCGCCGCGGCCGATCTTGCCCACGTCGGGCCGTCCTTTGGCGATTCCCAACCTTACGGCGACGCGGACCGTCGCCAGTTGGAAGCGAAAGACGAGTCCCTGCTGCGCTCGATTTGCGAAGGCGACGCCAGGGGCTTCTTCGGACAGCTCCGCGCCGAGCAGGACTGCCGTCGGATTTGTGGCCTGCCGCCGATCTACTTGATGC